>URDV01000013.1 GCA_900546605.1 uncultured Prevotella sp. | reverse complement strand
CCGATCTATGTTACACACATTGCAAATATCGCTTCCTGAACTCCGCTTTCATGCCAATCATGGTGTCTTACCACAAGAACGTGAGGTAGGAGCAGACTTTACAGTGTCGCTACAATTGTATATTGACCAAGCTGATGCTCAGCAAGCCCTTTACCATGATCAACTTTGTGGCACCATTAATTATGCTGAGGTATACGGCTTGGTGCGTGACGAAATGTTGCAACCTTCACAATTGTTAGAGCATGTGGTGGCTCGTATAGCTCGCCGACTCATACACACCTACAACCATTTGCGCCAAGTTGATGTTCGTTTAACTAAGTGTACACCTCCTATTGCTGGTTGGGACGGACAAGGTGTGAGCGTGAATTATACGCAACGGCGCGAAATGACCATATGGGACTTTGATGGCACCATAGCTGACACATCAGCAGGCATTTTGCGTACAATGCATGCCACTTTTGATGCAATGGGGCTTGAGCAACCCACCGATGAAACTATTTGTGCCACTATTGGGCTGCCCTTGCTCACCAGCATAGCGCAGTTAACAAATTTACCTGCTGACGATGTGCGTGTACAGCAAGCCACTAATACCTATCGCACCTTGTTTGAACAAGTTGGCACAACGGGTGTAACCTTGTTTGATGGTGTGGCTGCTGAAATGCAGCGACAACACCTTGAGGGACGTTTTGTGGCCATTGCTACAAGTCGAGGACACCAGTCTGTTCATGATCTTTGTGAGCAGTTAGGCATTCTACAGTACATTGACCACATTGTAGCTTGTGAGGATGTGTCAACACATAAGCCCGACCCCGCTCCAGTGCAGCGCCTATGTCAACTCACACATGTGCTGCCAAGCGATACAATCGTTATAGGTGACACCACCTACGACATCGAGATGGGACGTAATGCAGGTGTAGGTTTGTGTTGGGGAGTGGCTTGGGGCAACCATACACCCCAACAACTCATGCAGGCTGGTGCTGATAAGGTGTTAGTAGCGTTTTAAACGATCAGTATAGGTAAGTAGGTGTTCAAAAGTGTGTTAAGGCATAACGATAAATATCCCCGAAAGTTTTGGTGTAAAAAACTTTTCGGGGATATTTATCGTTATGCAATGTGATGTAATGGTGTGAACGTTATGAATGAGTAGTCAAAGGCTGTTGTTTAGCCTCGTAAGCATCAAGAGCTTTGTGCATTTCAACATAACCTGCTTGCGTGATGCGTTCAGCATTGTCAAAGTCGAACACTCCAAAACGATTCATAGGAATGTTAACAGCAATGTCGGGTGGGGTGATTTTTTGTGACAATACGGTGTTACGTTGAATCTGTAAGTCAACAGCTGAGACCATAAGAGTCATGTAGTTGCTGGCTACGTTGTCTGGAGTCATCGTGTTCATCAAGTGTTGCATTGATAGCCAACGTGTTTCGTTCCTACTGCGTTGGCGAGCTAATTCACGCATTTCCTCAATCGTCTCGCTTGCTGGTGCACTTACATTAACCGACACTAATAAGTCCCCCTTTGTACGTGTTACGCGGTTAAGGGGCAATGGGTTAACAATGCCACCATCCACCAATATGTGGTGTGCTACCTTAATAGGTTTAAATACAGAGGGCATAGATATAGACGAACGTATGGCACGATAAATGCTGCCTTTTGAAAACACAACTTCACGTTGAGTTACCAAGTCGGCCGCTATGGCGCGAAAGGGTATTGGTAGTTGCTCAATGTTGGTGTCTGGCACCATTTGTTTAAGTGTACGTATTATCTTGTCGCCTTTCACTATATAGTTTTTGCTAAGTGATATGTCAAGCATGCTCACCACATCGCGTCGTGTAAGTGAAAAAAGCCATTCTTTCACCTCCTTCAGCTGACCAGCACAATACATGCCCCCAATGAGTGCTCCCATCGAAGTACCTGCAACTGAACTTATAGAGTACCCACGTTCGATGAGAGCTTCAATGGCTCCTATGTGTGCGTAGCCACGTGCGCCACCACTTGATAGCACTAAGGCTACAGACGGGCGATTTACATTTTTGCTTAACATGCTTGTATAGGTTTTGTGAGGGAAAATGAGAATATGTTGAACACTTGGTTTATACTTAGTAATGGTAAGTTGGTATTCAAAAATTAGTTGATATAATCATGCTCAGAATCTGTCGATATGCCTTGTCGCATTCTTTCGTCCATAAACATAGGTTTCATCGGTCACATAGCTCGCTATGGTTTTTCGTTTAGGTTTCAAAAACGCCTAAAATACATGCAAAAATGGTTCAACATATCCTTTTACCATTACTCAATGTGGCACATGAGAATAGTACAACCCATTAAAGCCCATTGTTAGTATATAAAAAAGCAAAAGACTCCGTAAGGCAAAAGGCCTTGCGGAGTCTTTTCTGTAAGTAAAATGTGTTATTACGCTACCAATAACTGAGCGTATTAGAACTCATAGCGACGGTCAGACATTTTGGCCTTGTGTAACATCAAGTAGCTGAAGGTAGACTGATAAGCGCGTTGGCCATTAGCTTGAGCCACTTGAGCCATTTCAGCTTGCGCGTTAAATTTGTCAGCAGTCTTGCTTTGGCCTGTAACCTTCAGAATGTAAACGGCACCTGCACCCTGAACGAGTGACGAGAACTTGTTTACGTTAGTTTTAGCTATGGTACCCGCTAACTTAGGTTCAGGCACGTTAACACCATTCACCATGGGGTAACCAGCCATTGTTTGGTTAGTAAGGCTTGCCATGACAGCACCCTTGAGTTTTTGCATGTCAGTAGTAGTCTTTACGTTTTTAGCCATAGCCATGGCCTTTTCAGCCTTCTTTTGTTGCTTAACCACTTGTGTAAGGAAGTCCTTCACTTGCTTGTTATCCCAAGGCAAGTAGCCCTTATCGTTGGTAGCTGAAACGCAAACTACGACGAGGTGGTCACCATTGCGGCCGCATTCGTAAAGTTTAGAAACATCGCCAGCCTTAGCTTCGTCAAAAATCCAACGTGCGCAGTCCTTAGCACCGCTACCGCCAATGCGTGAGGCAATGAGGTTTTGCATGGGGCTATAGCCAGGCAAGTCAGTAACCATGTAACCACTCTTGGCAGCATTCTTTTCAATAGCAGCCATATCCTTGTTTTGTGACAAGAAACGGTTAAAACGGCTCAGTTCATCCTCATAAGTCTTCTTTGAGAAGTTGAGCGGACACTTTACAACGGCTACGTTGTATTTAGTTTCCATCTTTTTGCGATCAAGCACCTGTACAACAGCAGCGCCTTGGTCGTTAGAGATGACTTGTGCACTATGCGCACCGATTTTGTAGAGTTGGCTAAGATATGAGGCAGTTTCGTCCTGCATGCCGAAGCTTTCATATTGTGCAGAAGTAACCCATACCGAGTCAGAGCTTTGACCATACTTTTTAGCCAATTCAGCAAATGAGGCACCATTGTTCAATGCGTTGAGAATAGAGTCAGCCTGAGCCTTACGCTTAGCGGGGTCAGTTTGAGTTGAAGCAATCTGACGATAAAGAATAGAGTCAGGAGCCTCTTCCTTAGCAATGAGTTTTAAGGTGTTAATAGTGTTGTCTTGTGCATTGTAGTAAGTAGCCTTAACACTACCTACAGCCATAGAGTCGAGGGCAGCGGCAACATCAGGCATACGCTGGAATGCGTTTTTGCTGAGTGCGAGGTTAGAGTACTGCACTGATGAGTTAGATGAGCGTACGATGTTAGCAATGTCGCCACCTTGTTGCAACTGTTGTTGTACACTTTCAACACGCTTAGTGAGTTCGGCACGGTCAGCAGCGCTGGCTGTAACGTTCACATCAATGAGCTTAATGTCGCGTGTAGCAACGGGAGTGTAGAAGTTCTCTTTAAAGTCATCGTAGGCTGCTTTCAAATCATCATCGCTAACTTTGATATCCTTGTCGCTGATAGTGCTATAGGGCAGAGCAGCAATTTCAACATTCTTTTGAATGGTGCGCTCGTCAAAGTTTTCTTTAGCAGCAATGGGGTTTGAAACAAAGCCCATGGCAAAGAGCATGTTGTATTTGTTAGAGAGCAATTCATCGCGAAGCTGCTTTTCGGTGAAGTCCCACATCTTCTTGATCATCTGAATTTGCTCTACAGCCTCTGCATTGTTGGCTTGTTGTGCTTGAGCAATGGTTTTGTTGTATTCTTTAAGGAATTGCTGCAACTGTGTCAAGTCAAAACCTCCGCGTTGATTGCGGAAGATGCCTGCCATCATTTGTAAGCTTTGTGCGTTGCCCGTACGCAGTGCTTCTTGCACTTCACCATCGGTAACGAAGAGACCGATTTTGTCACATTCCTCTTCAATCATCGACTTTTGTACGAACTGTTGCCACACTTGCTCGCGAATTTGTTCGGTTTGCTCATCGCTGAGAGTGGGGTCTTGTCCTTGCATCTGCATTTGCAGTTTGGCCATTTCGCTCTGGTCGTCAACCATTTGTTGGAAGTCTTGAATGGAGAGCTTTTTGCCATACACTTGGCCTACTATGTTACGATCCATGTTCGAGGTAGTCTCGAGTGAACGGAAGAACTCTTCGGCAATGAAAGCAAAGAGGGCCAAGCCCAACACACCTACAAGCAGTGCTCCTTTGCTTCGGATTGTTTGTAATGCTGCCATTTAAGTTTGTTATTTATTGTTTTTATTATTTTCAGTATACTTAGTGACGCGCAAAGGTAAATAAAAAAAAGCACTTACGCGGTGTAAGTGCTTTATTTTTAAGTTATAGCTATGGTAAAAGTAGCTATTTTTAGTTCTTTATTGCGTGCTAATGCTTTTCGGGCGGCTTGTGGGTGCATCGTGCTGTGGTGTTGGGGTAGAGTCGTTGCTTTGTTGTGCTCCGTTAGCGGGTGCTTGACTACCACTTGTGATGTCACCCATAGGCATGAATCCGCGCGACTGTTTTACGTGATATTCGGTGGGATGGCCATTGCGCATGGTGGCACGGAACCAATTACCTTCAATCTCTTGTTGCGGTTGCTTCAGAAAGGTGTATACGTTTGATGAGAGTTCGCCCGTTTGCATGTTCCAAAACAACTCTTCAGTTCGCAGTTTGCTTTGTGCCGTTTTATCGTCCAGCATAACGTGCCCATGCAGTTTCCATATGTTTTGATTGTAGAGCCATGCACTATCAGCACAAAAACGCATGTTTACCTTGAACTTATCATCATATCGTTCCAGAAACAAACCTTTAGGAAACTCCCAACGAGGCGGATTTGTTTTGTCGTACACCCGCCATTCTTCAGTGATAATTTTATAGCGCACAATGCCCGAGTCGGTAATGAGCTTTGACACACCGTGTGTGGTCATTACGGGCAATGAGTCGCGCCCTATAACCCTTGCTCCCATAGGAGGTGCATCGTTGGTGCAAGCCATGGGGGTGGTTAGTAACAGCAAGAGTAATGGTAACCACCATTTGTTAAGGCCCTGCTGCACTTGCTCTAAGTTATGTAGGTTGTGAATGCTCACTTTACACTATAGGTTGATTGCTTAAGGAGATGGGCTATAAATTAGTTGAAACTGTAAAAGCAGTAAGCTAAATAAAAAAGAATGTTCAACAGTATAAACCAATTTATAGCCCCCTCACCCATTAAAATTGAAAGAAAAAATTACTCAGCCTTCCACTTCATGAACCAACGTTCATTAAAGTTGATGCCAATGCTAAAGCGCAAGTAGTTTTCAGTAATCTGTCCAGCCACTTTAGGCTTAACGTGTTCATACTGCATGGCAAGGCTGATGAATGAACGATTGTTGTAAAGATTGACAATGGGTAGTGCAACACCAATGCTTGCTAAGAAGTCGTGTGGCCCCTTGTTACCTTTAACTTTGGCATACGAAGTGCCATATGAAACACCTGCACGATAGCGCACATGTTGTCGCCAGCGTAGTCCATCTTCATTAGGAATGTATTCGGCACCGATGCTCACCTTGTGCGAATTGTTGAAGAACCCCTTTTGCGTAACGTAGCTGAGTGTTTGGTCAGCATTGGTAATGATTGTAGGATATTTTATGTTGTCCCACTTTTGCCAAGTGTAGTCAATGCCCACTCGCAAAGAGTTGTTATGCGTCCACGTTAAGCCCACGCCTAAGGTGTGAGGTAGTTGAAATGCATTTTTACATGTCAATGTGGTGTCGCTCATAGTGGTGGCTGAAGTGCTACGATTGATGTTATAAGTAGCATTGCGGTCAATGTTGTGCCCTAACCCATAAGTAACACCTAAAGTGATAGAATTCTTTTTATTAAGGCGTTGTTCATATTGCAAACCAAAGTCTACTTTGTAGGTGCGAATGTCAGCACCATAGGTTTGCGATGTGGTGGGCACATCTGACGAACTGGTGGTAGTGCCCGTAATGTCCATTTGCGACTTATGTTCAATGTCGCCCCAAAGGTAGCCCCCATTCACACCCAATGATAAAGTCTTAAAAGGAGCCCAACCTACTCCCACATAAGCAGTGTGCAAGCCACCATCGCCTGAGAAGGTGTTGGTCTGTGTTAATTCCGTTAGACCATTGTTCGACTTATGCGTGTCCGTCGAAGTCATTTTATAACCAATGGTGCTGAAAGGCACCAAGCCCAATGACATGCCCAATCGGGGAGCTACACGAAAGCCCGCTGTGACGTAGTCAATAGAGGTATTCTTGGCATTTGTTTTTTTGTCATTTTGTGCAAAGTTGCCATTTTGCAGCGATAAGCCGAGGTCAAAAAGAAAAGTGAGAGAGTCAATGGCAGCATATGAGGCAGGGTTCTTAGTGTTCAGCTCTTTGCCATTGTGCATACCATAGGCAGTGCCAGCCATACCTTTATTAAAGGCATTGCCTCCATCGCCCAACAAGCCGAAACCATAGCGCGAATAGGGAGAGTTGCTACCATTGGTTTGAGCCATGATTGAAAGTGGTAACACCGCTAATACTGCGGTGGCCAAGTATTTGTGGAGTGTAGTCATCTGTTTTGATACTGTAAAATGCAGTTTAGCCCAATCTCAACCAAGGCATCATTGCGTTCAACTTCGGTTTCTTGTGCAAAGCGGTAACCATTGCCGCCAGTTACAAATATGTGGGCATTGGGGTGTTGTTGCCACATTCGTCGTATGTAACCTGTTATTTCGTAATCCATACCTTTTATAACACCCGTGCGGATGGCTTCATGTGTGTTACGTCCTATGTTCGTTAAATCTCCATCGGCCGAAACCAAGGGTAAACGAGCTGTTTGTTCATGTAAGGCACGCAGGCGCATGCCTAACCCCAATGAAATATTGCCTCCCAAGTAATGTCCGTCGGCACTCACATAATCATAAGTAATACAAGTGCCAGCATCAATAATAAGCAAGTCGGCATTAGGTCGGCACCAGGTAGCACCGACAGCGGCAGCCAAGCGGTCAGCCCCTAAGGTTTCGGGGGTAGAATAATCACAAATAAGAGGAGTGGGGGTGATACCTGTTACGTGTAAGGCGCCCGGCACTAAATGTCGAATACCTTCAGCCACATCAGGGCGAGGTCTACCCACCGACGAAAAGGCACAGGCATCAATATCATAGTCGGCAGCAATCATAGCAATATTGTCAACGAGGTCAGCATTCAGACGCTTACGCATCACCATGTCATCCCCGTTGAAAACTGCGGCTTTAGCCGAAGAGTTGCCAATGTCTACAATTAAATTCATATAGTATATCAATATCAAGGGGCAAAGTTAGTGCAAGGCGAGAGAAGAGCAAAAAGAAAATTCAAAAATTTTGTTTTTGCTCTTCCGAGCCGCCGCCTAACTAACCGAAGAAAAGTTAGTGCAAGGCGAGAGAAGAGAAAAAAATAAAGTAATGCGTTGGCGGAATGAGTAAACAAGTTGACAAGTTAACGGGTTAACAGGCAAGTTTGTCCATTTTCTTTAGAACATGATGCATTTCGTCCTTTCTTAATCGTAATGTGTAAACTGGTAATCTCGTTCGGTTTTTTAGCTTCTTACCATTCTGACTTTAACATAATAAGTGGTGTATAGCAAATTTACTTGTTAACCTGTCAACTTGTAAACCAGCCAGCTTGTTAACCCGTTAGTCAAGAAATCCGCCAACGGGTAAAGTAAACAAAAAAGCTCCCGACAATAGTAAGGCATAAACTATTGTCGGGGGCTTTAGCAAGTTCCTATAAACCTAATTATTTAGGCGTATGGTATTACTGCACCTCAATGGTACGAGCCACTTTCGCTTCGGTTTCAGCAACTTTAGGCAATGAAATGTTCAAAATGCCATGTTTAACCTCAGCACCAATTTTTGTTTTATCAACATCGTCAGGTAAAACAAGTGTTTGCTCATATTTGGTGTAAGCAAATTCGCGACGCAAATACTTCTTACCCTTATGTTCTTCTTCTTCGTTCTTCTTCTCCATGTTGATAACCAAGTCACCATTCTCGTCAAGGTGAATGTTGAAGTCATCTTTGGTCATGCCAGGAGCAGCTACTTCAACGTGGTAACCTTTGTCATCCTCAGCCACATTAATTGAGGGAGCGGTGGCATTAACGCGAGGCATATAGTTGTTGTCAAAGAAGTCATTGAAAACATTAGGTAACCAATTTTGTGAATAGCGTGTCATAATGTGTATATTGTTTTTATTTGTTTTAATATGTTGTTTTGCCTGGCCTTAACACCCTTGCGGGCTTCAGGTCTGCGCTCTTATCATCGCAAAGAGCGTGCCAATACAAAACTGTTCGTTGTACTGCCATGTTGACTTGACTTTTTGGCATAAAGGGTGACAAAATTTCGCTGTATGTGAATGAGTGTTGTATTAAATCAGTATATTTGTAACATAGTAAGTCAATGTTTTAAACATATATTCATAGCATGTCCACCACAACTGAACAAACGCATCATCTCCCAACCGATGATGAACTATTTACACTACGTCACATCAAGCCCACAGCTGTGCGTGCATTAGTTTTAGCTGAACTTGAGCGTGCTGATTGTGCGCTTTCGCTTACCGACCTCGAGGCTCGACTTATGACAGTAGACAAGTCGAGCATCTTTCGTACTTTAACGCTATTTTTGTCACACCACATGATTCATAGCATAGAGGATGGTTCGGGTATGACTAAATATGCGCTCTGTGCTCCCTCTTGCCATTGTGGAGAGTCAGAACACAAAGGTGATATGAATGATTTTCATACTCACTTTCGTTGTGAACGTTGTGGCCGCACTTTTTGTTTGCGGGGCTTGCCTATTCCACAAGTATCATTGCCCAAGGGATTTTCTCTTAGTTCGGCCAATTATGTGTTAGTAGGCATTTGTGCTGAATGTAGCAAGCGGTGTAAATGATTTTCAACGCGCGCGTTCTTAATATATCTATTGATAAAGCGTTGGTGGAGTTAGTTAACGGGGGTAACAAGTTAACGGGGTAACAAGTTAACGGGTTGACAGGTTAACGGGTTGACGGGTTGACGGGTTGACAGGTTGACGGGTTAACAGGTTAACGGGTTGACGGGTTAACAGGTAAGTTTGTCAAGTTGTTTAGCTTCCCTTGCAGTACTTTGCTTTGCGAAGATACGCTGCGGTTCGGAATTGAAAATGCAAGTTTTTTGAACTTTCATTTTGCACTTCACTCACCTTGCAGTATCTTTGCACCCATAAACTTAGGAATTCCCTTTACGATTATGATCAACAGAGAACTGATAAGGCTGAAAGTGGTTCAGCTTGTTTATGCTTATTATCAGAACGAGGGCAAAACGCTCGATGTGGCTGAAAAGGAACTTTCCTTCTCATTACAAAAGGCATATGACCTCTACCAATATTTGCTTTCGATGTTGGTAGAACTTAAAAAATATGCTGAGCGTAAAGATGCCGTGCGCATAGCGCGTGAAAAACGTACTGGTAACGTAGTGGGTGGAGTGTCGCCCGATAACCAATTTGCCAATAACAAATTTCTTTGCCAATTGGCCGATAACAAGGCTTTGATTGAGTTCCAAGAAGACCGCAAAGGCAAATGGACTGAAGAGGATGCTTTCGTAAAGAAACTTTATAACAAAATCATTGAAAGCGACATTTACCAACTTTACATTGACAAAGAGGACTTTTCATACGAAGCCGATCGCGAGGTGATACGTAAACTTTATAAAACTTACGTGTGCAATAACGATGAATTCGATTCGTTGCTTGAAGAACATTCGCTCTATTGGAATGATGACAAGCAAGTGGTTGACTCTTTTGTGTTGAAAACTATCAAGCGCTTTACCGAAAAAAGTACTGCTGATGAGCCTTTGCTGCCAGTGTATGCTGTTGATGAAGATCGACAGTTTGCAAGTAAACTTTTCTGTGCCACACTTGAGCGTGGTAGTGAACTGCGCGAGATAATACGTGCTAACACAAAAAATTGGGAGTTTGAGCGTTTGGCTTTTATGGATGTCATCATTATGCAAATTGCTCTGGCTGAAATATTGACTTTCGACTCTATTCCCTTGAATGTTACCTTTAACGAATACCTCGACATTGCTAAGGTATACAGCACACCACGTAGCTCGTCATACATTAACGGCATGCTCGACTCTATTGTAAAGCAACTTGCTAAAGAAGGTCGCACCACTAAAGTGCGCGAAAAAAAGTGTACTAAGGACAAAACGGCCTCTGCTAAGTAATAGTTTACGTTCTTATTACTAAAAGACTAAAGTAGAACAAAACAAATTCTATTCGCAATGAATACAATTCTTTTACAAGCCCAAGCCCAACAAGGTGGTAGTGGCATGAGCATGATTATTATGCTCGTTGTGCTGTTCGTTATCATGTACTTTTTCATGATTCGTCCGCAAAACAAAAAGCAAAAGGAAATTCAAAAGTTCCGCAATTCGCTCACTATCGGACAAGAAGTCATTACCATTGGTGGCTTACATGGCACCATACGTCACATTGACGAAGTGAACAACACCATTACACTCGAAGTGGCTACAGGTGTAAAAATGGTCTTTTCAAAAGAGGCTATTAACCCTATTGCTACTGAAAAAAAGTAATGAGCAGAATGATTGATGTGTAGGTGTTCAATTTAATTGCTTTTTGACGAACAAAAGGGTCTTATCTGCATCCCGATAATACACTTTCAACGAAAATAATAAATTAGAACCCCTCCTTACTTATAGGAATGCAGCAGGCCAAAGTCTGTTGCATTTTTTTGTTTTAGGGCCCTTATTTCAGGCCTGTTCTATCGTTTATATGTGTTGAACACATTGTTTTAGTTGGGTCGTTTTTACAGTTCTCGCTTGCGTCTTGTCGTAGTTCAATAATCTGCTTTGCGATAGCTGCAAAACCACTCAAGCTACTTAGTAGAACACCCCAAGAGCCCATATATAAAAAAGTATGTGTGGTTAACAAATCAATACCTTCACAACATGGCAACTGATAATACCCCACAAACAACCCCTAAACGCCAAGGGTGGCACCGATGGCTACGTCGTGAGTGGCTGTCGTGGATGTGGAACAAGCAAACATTTATATTTTTGTTCTTCTTAGCGCTAAGCACCACCTTTTGGGTGTTTCAAGCACTAAACGAAACTTATGAAGAAGACTATGCCATTCCGCTTGAGTTACGCAATGTGCCTAACAACGTGGTGGTGACAACCAACCTACCTAATGCGCTACATGTTACACTACGCGACAAAGGTAGTGTGCTACTGACTTATCGTTACACCCGACGTTTTAAGCCCATAGTAGTTGACTTTGATACTTATGCCAACGCATCGGGGCATGTAGTAATTCAAGGTTCCGAACTAACGCGCCAAGTCACCACCCAACTAATGGCCAGCACACAAGTGCTAAGTTCAAAGCCCGAAGTACTTGAATATTATTACAATTACGGACTTTGTAAACGTGTGCCTGTAGTGGTGCAAGCCGACATACGTACGGGACGCTTGTTTTCATTAGCCAATATTTTATTAGGTCGCGACTCGGTAACCGTGTATGCAGCTAAAGAGTTGCTCGACACCATAACAGGAGCTTACACTAAACCTATTAGGCTAAAGAGTTTGTCTGACACAACCCATGTAACAGTGCCATTTCAAATGGTAAGGGGGGCAAAGTTTGCACCAGCAAAGGTGGGCATCACCTTTTGCATTGACCGCTTGGTTGAAAAGACCGTGCAAGTGCCAGTGCAACAAGTCAACTTTCCCGCATCAAAACAACTGCGCACCTTCCCTGCAACAGTCAGTGTGACCTTTCAAGTGGGCATGGGCTTATATCGCAACATAACGAGCGACAACTTTGTGTTGGTGGTAAATTATGAAGACTTGCTTAAAAACAAAACAAACTTGTGCCACCTGTCGCTCAAAACCATACCAACGGGTGTAAGTCATGTGCGCATATCGCCACAAGATGTTGAATACATTATTGAAGAGGTTACTGAAGATGAATCAGATAGCGACTTATAACCACGCATTATGCATTGGTATAACAGGAGGCATAGGCAGTGGCAAAAGCTACATTTGCCATCAGTTGCAAACTGCAGGCCATCATGTGTTCTACTGCGACGATGTGGCCAAACACATCATTCGCACTCATGCCGAAGTCAAGCGCGAACTGCGTCAATTAGTAGGCAATGATGTGTATGATGCTGAAGGCCACTTGGTAAAATCAGTGCTGGCAGCCTACCTGTGTAGGGGCAACGATTATGCGCAGCAAGTAAATAGCATTGTGCATCCGCGTGTGGCTGAGGCTTTTAAGCAGCAGGCGGCATCCTTGCAGCCAGTTGATGCTGATGTTGCACATATTCTGCCTCATGGCAAACAGTTCATCAGCATTGAACAATTAAAGCAGTTGCCCACAAGCGGTACATTATTTATGGAGTGTGCTTTGCTCTTTGAGTCGGGCTTTGACCAATTAGTACAACACAGCGTACTGGTGCATGTGAGTCACGACACCCAACTTGCACGTCTTATGGCGCGCGATCACATCAATCGTGAAAAGGCACTTAGCTGGATGGCATTGCAACTGAGCGAAGCCGACAAAATGCAACGAGCTGATTATATACTTGTTAACGAGTAAGCTATACAGCTAAGCGAATGACTCGGAGCGTTTCAAATGCACGTTCTACAAATGTATACTGCCCCATGAAAATAAATTACAATAAATGCACGAAAGGTTGCAGATTACAAAAAAATATATACCTTTGCATTTGTAATTGAAACTTCAAAAAAACATATAAAATGCAAGACACAATTTTGGCTATTTCGGGCAAGCCAGGTCTTTACCGCTTAATATCACAAGGCCGTGGCATGTTGATTGTCGAAACCGTAGGTGCTGACAAAAAGCGTTTGCCTGCTGGTGCACGTGATCGTGTAACCTCGCTCAACGATGTATCAATGTATACAAACGAGGACGACAAACCCTTGATGGAGATATTCCAAGCCATTGCCGATAAAGAAGGAGCAAAGCCCACAGCCATTGATTATAAAAAGGCTACTAAAGCTGAACTCGCAGAGTTCATGGCAAGCGTCCTGCCTGACTATGATCGTGATCGTGTTCACGACTCAGACATCAAAAAACTCATTCAGTGGTACAACATTTTGATTAATGGTGGTTATACCAAATTTGTTGAAAAGGACGAAACTGCCACAACTGAAGGTTAATTTTTTTTTTTGTATTTCATATTTTCGAAAGCCCCATTGTCGTGATGATAGTGGGGCTTTTAATGTGAAAATAGTGCAGATGCGTATTTAAAATAATTTTGAATGCCTACTAAAAGCTCTGAATTGAAAGCATTTTTGCACATTGTGTCCTTATTTATTTTGTAGAGCTTTCATTTTCGCGTAAATTTGCATCGTACATACAACAACAAAGTGTAACAAGTAAGCGCTTAGAACATAACAATCAGAGCTTACTTAACCCAACAAACTACAACATCTTTCAAAACCTATCAACATGCAACACAAACAATTGCATAGTGCTCGCCGATTGCGCAATATGTTGGCATTAGCAGTCTTCTGCAGTGCCACTTTTAGCTCGTGGGCACAACTAAGCACCGATAAAACGTACTACATTAAGAGTTCGGTGTCGGGCAAAGTCTTTTCAAATGGCAATTCATCACAAAAGAATGCTGAAATAAAGCTCGAAGCTATATCTGATGCCTCAAAAGGTCAAAAGTGGACGCTTACGAGCACAGGCAATGACAATGAATACATTATAGTAAACGCTGGCTATCCTGGCTTTGCCATTGATGCCGCCCCTGCCAAGTGGTACTACCCACTACAATGGACTGCCGACGTAAACTCTGAAAACCAACGATTCCAAATCATCCCTGTTGAGGGAAAGGACAATACCTACAAAATAGTGTGGTCGGCCAACACCAATCGTCGCTTTATGGAGAAGAGTAACGACAAGCTCAACATATCCGATGAGGCTGAAAGCGCAGGTGTGACCACACAATTTGTGTTTGAAGAAACTGCAGCGCAAGAGATAGCCGATCGCGATAATTGGGCCGACGAACGTTTCTTCGAAGAGAATAAGTTACCAGGACATACCACCTTTATGCCCTATAGTAATACCGAAAAGTTACGTGCTGATGACGAGCGTTATCAGCATCCTTGGGTTGACCCACAAGGGGCAGATTGGCTCTCGCTGAATGGTGTGTGGAACCTTAAGTGGACTACCGACATTAATAAACGTCCTCAACAGGATTTCTATGCCGATGATGTGGATGCTACAAAGTGGGACACCATCAGCGTTCCTTCATGTCTTGAAATGAAAGGTTATGGCGATCCCTATTACATTAACGTAGGCTACCCCTTTGCTGACAACTACCCCAACCTTGATATGACGGCCAACTGCCAAAACTCAGTAGCCTCATATCGTCGCACCTTCGATTTGCCCGAGGGCTGGACAGACAAGCGCGTTGTGCTTCACTTCGATGGCATTTATAGCGCAGCTTACGTTTGGGTCAATGGTAAATATGTAGGTTACACACAAGGAGCTAACAACGATGCAGAGTTCGACCTTAGTAAAGTAGTACGTCAAGGCAGCAACAACATAGCTGTTCAAGTATTCCGTTTTAGTGATGCCTCCTACCTTGAAGGACAAGACATGTGGCACATGAGTGGCATACATCGCGATGTTTACCTTTATGCCACACCTAAAACATACATAGCCGATCACGTCATTACTGACGACATGTCGAAGCCCTACACCTCAGCCGCAGTTGATGTAAATGTGAGCATGAACAACCCTTCAGGTCAAGCCACCACTCAAAAGGTGCGAGTGCGCATTATTAATCCTGATGGTGAGCAAGTAGCTGAAAAGGTTACTGACTTTGCTTTTGCTGCCGATGAAACAACGTTGCAAAAGAATGTAGCATTTGACACATTAAATGGCATTCAAACTTGGACATCAGAGTCGCCCAACCTTTACACCATCGAAGTGTCACAGCTGAATGCTGATGGTAGCGAAGAGATGGCCTTTGCCACCAAGTATGGTTTCCGCAAGGTGTATAGCAGTGCCGGTAAAATGTACATTAATGGCAAACGTGTAATTTTGCGCGGTGTTAACACGCAAGACACGCATCCCGTTCATGGCCGTTCAATTGACACTGCCACCATGTTACGTGACATAACCATGATGAAGCAAGCCAACGTCAACCTATTGCGTACGTCACACATGCCACGTCAGCCCAAAATGTATGCTATGATGGACTATTATGGCATGTATTGCATGGATGAGGCTGACGTTGAATGCCACTTTAACTGGGAGCAAAGTGGCAACACTATCAGTTCAGCTAAAACATGGCGTCCACAGTTTATTGATCGCACCATACGCATGGTACAACGCGACCGTAACCACCCCGCGGTGCTATTTTGGAGTTTGGGTAATGAAAGTGGTGTAGGTGCTAACTTACAAGCCACTTACGACACCATTAAAGTGGTCGACCCCACACGCCTTGTACACTACGAAGGGGCAACACGTGGCAATGCCAGCTATACCGATATGTATAGTGTCATGTATCCGAGCATGAGCAATGTAAGTCGTGAAGCCAATAACACAGGTGGCAAACCCTACTTTATGTGCGAGTTTGCTCATGCCATGGGTAATGCAGTAGGTAACTTTAGCGAATATTGGAACACCGTAGCCAGTTCAACTTATGGCATGGGTGGCTGTGTATGGGATTGGGTTGACCAAAGCATATATAATGCGCAGGACATTAAGAACAACACGCTCACGCAGAATGGATATCCCAAGTATCGCACAGGTAACGATTTCTCAAATTATAACCATCAAGGCAACTTTGTTAATAACGGATTGGTGCCAGCCGATCGTGCTTGGACACCTAAGTTAGCCGAGGTAAAACAAGTTTATGCCCCTATCACTGTAACATACAATGCTCGTCGCAAACGTGTTACGGTTAACAACAATTGTGACTTTAGCACACTCGACAATTATCGTTTGGCCTACACCATACTAAAGAATGGCGAAGAGGTTGAAACCGATACACTCGATTTGCCAGCAGCATCACCCAATAGCAATAGTGGCGCTATTGACGTGCCTTACACTACTACTTTTGATAGTAATAGTGAGTACTTAGTAAACTTCACCGTGGTGCAAAAGCAGGCTACCTTGTGGGCTGAGGCTGGCTACCCCGTTAGCAAGCAACAATTTGTGTTGCAAGAGGGCGAAACCACCTTACCTGCAGTTAACTTTGGCAAACAAAGCCTAACACTTGAGGATGTTAATGGCGACCTCGAAATAGGCAACAACAAGTTCAACATCACCATCAACCCCAATACAGGTCGTTTGTATTCATGGACCTATGGCAATTATGAACTTATCGATGGTTTGGCCAAGAACTTAACCTACGACAACTTCCGTTGGGTGGAGAATGATGAAGCTGCCGGAAATTCACTTGATGCAAGCAATGGCATTAGCAAATTTACTATTGTGAATGCCCCCAAGTTGAATGCCGATGGTACAGCAAGCTTTAGCACTAAGGGCACAGGCACTTACTGCAATGTCTTATACAACTACACCATTTATCCTGATGGCACCATTGATGTGCAAACCACTTACACCTCACATCAGGTTGACAACCTTCGCCGCATTGGTTCAAAAATAGTACTTCCGAAGGGACTTGAGCAGATTGACTATTATGCGCTCGGCCCATGGGATAGCTATGTTGATCGTAAGGATGGTGTGCAAGTGGGACGCTATCGCAGCACAGTGACCGACATGTTTGGCACTACACCTCATCCTCAGTCATGTGGCAACCACGAAGGTTTGCGTGAACTCACCCTTACTGATGCCAAGGCTGGCTTCATGCTCAACGTAAAGGCTGAAGGCCAAGTAGCCTTCTCAGCTCTGCACTACACCGATGCCGATATGGCTAAAGCACGTCATTGTTGGGATTTGACACCAGGCGACGTAGTACTTCACCTTGACTATTATCAAAAAGGTTTAGGCAATGGCAGTTGTGGTAGGGGCACAGGCACCCTGTCGAAGTACAATTGCCCAGTTGGCACCTTTACTAACAAGTTGCGCTTCCGCCCAATGTGGCAGAGCGAGACAGCCATTAACGGTGTAACGACTCCTGCTAACGACATCCGTGTTAGCGTAGTAGATGGTCGAGTTATCTGCACGGGCAACATAGCTGCAGGCACAATGCTTCGCGTGTATGATTTAGGTGGAAGCACCGTAGCCACCGCTACAGCTTCATCAGCTACACAGCAACTTACGGTATCACTGAGTGCACAACCTCGTGGCACATACTTAGTTAAAGTGGGTACCCAAGTGTTTAAGGTGATTCGTTAATTTAACTCCTTATAAAAACCCCGTTCAAGCATTTACATGTTGAAGCATTCAACGTGAAATGTTTGAACGGGGTTTTTATATATTACTAAAGTTCCAGATTTAGCAAAGGCTCAGTTACTCAAGGTTCGGATTTAGCAAGGGCGGGCTGAATCATCGTGCAAGGCGAATGCAATCAAGCTTGCTTGAATTGCTGAGCCGCAGCCGATGATGTCAAAAAAAGCCCAATGGAGCACATGCCCAGGGCAAGCAAAGCGACACCTTAACGGGTTAACAAGTAAGTTAGTTATCTTATTTAGCCTCAAGTTTCGAATTTA
>URDV01000012.1 GCA_900546605.1 uncultured Prevotella sp. | reverse complement strand
CATTACGCGCATAATAGGAAGTTTTCTTTTATGCAATGAGGTAAGTGTTCATTCTATTAATCAAATAATGTGTGTGTATTCTCACCTTCTGAGCGCAACACCTTAAACGTAACTTTTTGAAAATGTTACAGCATTTGACTATACGGCATTATGCTCTGATTGAAAATCTCGACATAGACTTGGCATCAGGTTTTACAGTTATTACTGGTCAAACGGGTGCTGGTAAGAGTATTATGTTGGGTGCACTTAACCTACTATTGGGTGGCAGAGCTGATGCTAAAGCTATACAAACTGGCGAAAAAAAATGTATGGTAGAAGCCTCCTTCGCTATAGGGGGATTAGGTCTTGAACCTTTCTTTGCCAATAATGATATTGACTATGATGCCAACGACTGCATCGTTCGACGCGAAGTGTTACAATCAGGCAAAAGCCGTGCTTTTATTAATGACACACCTGTTTCTGCCACCAAACTTAAGGAGTTAGGTACTTCGCTCATTGACATTCATTCGCAACATCAAAATTTGCTCATCCGCAACGAACACTTTTTGATTAAAACGCTCGACATAATGGCAGCACAGCCTCAAGTGGTGTCAAGTTATAAGTGTCTTTATGGACAATGTAGACAAGCTGAACATGCGCTTTTACAACTAAAGGAACGTGCTGCTAAAGGACGTGCCGACCAAGAGTACATGCAATTTCAGCTCAGCCAAATTGACGACGCACAACTGCAAGTTGACGAACAAGAGCAACTTGAAACTGAGCAACAGGTGTTAGGGCATGCTGAGGAAATAAAGCAAGGATTGTTTCAAGCTCGTGGCATGCTTGCATCTGACGAAACGAGTATGTCGCAGCAATTGCGTATAGCAATTGAAGCCTTAGAAGCTATTGAAAACAATTATGCTGACGCAAAAGAATTAACAGAAAGATTACGTAGCGTACGCATAGAGTTAGACGATATTGAAGCAGAATTGGAGAGTGCTGCTGATAGAGTAGAATATGACCCTGCACGACTCAATTTTGTTGAAGAGCGTCTGAGCCTAATTTATGAACTCCAACAAAAGCATAATGTAAGTTCCATTAGCGAATTGCTCAACATAGCTGAGAGTCTACGCAAAGAGTTGGACGCTATTGAAAATGTAGATGACGATATACGCCATCAAACCGAAGAGGTAAACCGCATTAAATCACTTCGCGACCACACGGCCTCACAACTTACGGCTTCACGCAAAAAGGCTGCCAAAGAGATGCAAAAAGATTTAATGGAAGCTTTGCAAGGCTTAGGCATGCCTAACGTTCAAATTGAAATAAAAATTTCGCAACGAGCAGAACCCGATGTTACTGGAGCTGACAACGTAGTTTTTCTCTTCTCGGCCAATAAAAATGTACCTATGCAAGATGTGAGCGCTATAGCCTCAGGTGGTGAAATTGCACGACTCATGTTGGCCCTTAAGGCACTCATAGCTCAAAGAACGAGTTTACCCACTATTGTGTTCGATGAAATTGACACGGGAGTTTCGGGCACCATGGCTGAACGCATGGCGCAAGTGATGCAAATGATTGCACGCAACTGTCAAGTTATTTGCATCACTCACTTGCCACAAATAGCAGCTTTGGGTAGCCACCACCTTAGGGTATACAAAGAAGACGCTGACGACATGACACGTAGCCACATCGTACCTCTTGATTATGAAGAACGTGTGAAAGAAATTGCTCATATGCTTTCAGGTGAAGTGCTAACTGATGCTGCAATTGACAATGCGAAGGCATTAATGAAACAACATAAATAAGACTGATATTCAAAAATTAATATGGACAAAAAAATAATCATTTCGGCATTGCTCACGCTATCCGCCTCAACATATACGCCATTGATTCATGCTACCACATTAGTTGCGCCCAAAGACGCTTATAAAGCCGTACTTTCCCTATACGCATACAATAGTCAAGGTAAACTATTGCGCAAGGGTACTGCCGTTTACGTTGACGCCAAAGGAAACGCGGTTACCAGCTATTCACTATTAAAGGGTGCAGAGCATGCTGAGGTGGTAGATGCTAAAGGTAAAAAATATGCTATTAAGCGCATATTAGGAGCCAACGCTACAACCGACTTAGTCAAGTTTAGTATTGAAGGAGTAACCAAAAACGAATATTTCGATATTACCACATCGGCTGCTCCACAAGGTTCGTCACTTCAACTATTGCATTATACTACCAACAAAAAAGCATTAATGCCCAGCATTTTAGTTGAAAGTCAAGAGCCATATAATGACTATGCCTACTACCACATAAGCGCAACAAATGATAGCATCAATTTTTCATGTCCTATTATTGATGCCAATGGCTATTTAGTAGCCTTTGTACAACGTAATGTTGAAAAAAATGCTACAGGGGCTTGTGCCATTGATGCCCGCTTTGTGCAACAACTAAATATAAAAGCGACATCGGCCTTTGATGCCGACTTAAACGCACTACGCATACCACGTGCCTTGCCTGCTGATAAGGCTGAAGCAAATAGCTATTTGGATTTATTGGCACGTATGGGACAGGTTGACTCTGCACTTTGCGTAACAGCCTTTAATGACTTTATAACGTCCTACCCCGAAATGCCCGACGGATACGTTTATCGTGGGTCATATTGGGCTAATAAAAATGAATTGGGCAAAGCAAATGCCGACTTTGAATTAGCAGTAGAGAAAAGTATGTCATGCAAGGACTCAACAGCCTTGTCACCCGATGCCGTTCATTACACGCTTAGCAACCTCATTTATCGTAAAGTGGTGGCTGCAGGCAAAGATTCAACCTTTAGCCACAACTGGAATTTAGCTCGTGCCGAACAAGAGGCTGACTTGGCTTATGCGGCAAAGCCCTACACACTTTACTTGGTACAAAAAGGCAATTGCCAATATGCTAACCATAAATACAAGGGGGCATTTGAAAGTTTTGAAAAGGCTTGTCAAGACAAACGTTTCGTTTCATCTGAAACCTACTTTTCGGCCGCAAAATCACTCGAAATGGCTAAAGGCGATAATCATAAGGTTTTAACGTTGTTAGACAGTTGCATAGCCTATGTGCCTGAGCATGCCTCGGCTGCATATGGACAATATTATTTAGAACGTTCACAACGGCTCATACAAGCGGAGCGCTACCGTGAAGCCGTGGCCGATTATAACAAATACGAACAGTTGATAGGTCCACGCAACTTAAATGAGCATTTCTACGATCTTCGCTCACAAGCTGAAGAGAAAGCACATATGTATCAACAGGCATTGGACGATTTACACACAGCCATAGCCATTGCCAAGCAGCCTTTACCCTACAAAATTGATGAGGCCGCCTTGTTATTGAACATTGGCGAATATAAGCGTGCCATAACTTCGGCTCAAGAAGTTTTGAAACAATTGCCCAATAACGCCGACTGCTTAAAAATTACAGGTGTGGCATATGGCGAATTAAAGCAAAAAGCTTTAGCGCTGCAATTTCTGAACAAAGCCAAAGCTGCTGGCGACAAATCAGTAGATGCTTTTATTGACAAGTATAGCAAATAATGAAACATCTTTATCAAAAGTTCATCGTGTTGTGCACGCTTGGCTTTATCACACTTACGAGTGTTGCGCAAAATTTTGGTAATATAAAAAATGCGCAACTTAGTCAAGCCAATGGTTGGGGACAAGAGAACGAACGCCAAAGTGGTTTTAAAAGTGATAGTACCGAATTAGAAGGTGTGCCAGAAGGCATCTTTGCGTGGCATATCAACGATCGGTTTGGAGATATCTTACCCGCTAACTATGACACCATACCTCATCGGTTTCAAAACGAGAATCAAACCATGGGGCCGATGGGACATTATAACTACACAGGCAATTTAGGCGCGCCACGCATTAGCCGCTACTTTTACGAGCAAGGGGCTAACATGCAAACAAACCCTTTTATATTTAAGATCCCCTACGACTACTTTTGGAAGGGGGCTAACGACTTACTCTTTACCAACACCAAGTCGCCATTTACGAACCTCACCTACCATTCATGTGGTAACAAACAAAATGGTGAGGACAGACTAAAGGCACTTTTCTCTGTAAACGTAAACAAGCGTTTGGGCTTAGGCTTCAAAGCCGACTACTTGTATGGTCGTGGATATTATGAAGGGCAGTCAACGGCCGATTTTGATGGAACCCTGTTTGCATCATATCGTGGTGACCAATATCAATTGCATGCCTTCTTTCAACACGATTATTTAAAGACACGCGAAAATGGAGGTATTGAGAATGACGATTATGTAAATCGTCCCGAAACGTTCCCGACACGTTACGGAACAGCCGACATGCCCATCAACCTGGCTCGTGCATGGAATAAGTTGGGAGGGAACCAACTCTACCTAACCCATAAGTATAGTGTAGGATTCCACAGATATTATGACGCTAAAGGCAAAATAATAAAGAACTTAGATGCCTACTTAGCTGCACAAATGAAGATGGACTCTACACAAATACATGGCAATGACACCATAACAAAGGGACCAAGAATGCCCCGCCAGCCTCATTTAGCAGATAATAGCACTAAGAAAAACGAACAGACAGACTCGCTAAAAATAACAAGCGAATTTGTACCCGTCAGCAGTTTCATTCATACCATGAGAGTGAATGACAACACACGTCGGTTCATATCAAACGAGACTAATAATGAATCGGCACCTGGTTTCTTTGGCGAATTCTTTTTGCCTGGCGATTCTGCTCTTGACAAAACGCACCATTTAGGCATAGAAAACACCTTTGCTGTTGAGCTACATGAGGGCATGAACAAATGGATGAAAATGGGATTACGTCTTTTTGGCAAACATGAGTTGGCTAAATTTGACTTTAATGTTCCCTACTCTACTAACTTAAGCGAAAAGACGCATTACGTTGAAAACTATTTTACGGTAGGAGCACAATTGCTGTCGCAACAAAACAAAATAGTTAAATACGATGTGTTGGGCGAAATGCGAACCACAGGAACCGATTGGGGCGAATTTAATGTTGAAGGAAATTTATCTCTTTCAATACCCATTAAGCGCGACTCTCTACACCTAATAGTAAATGGTTTTGTACGTAATGAACGTCCTTCATTCTATTATAGACATTATATAGGACGTAACGCCATGTGGAACAATAATAACTTAAATAAAGTATTCCGCACACGTGTAAATGCGACCCTTCGTTACAAAGACACCCGCTTGACAGCTTCACTTGAAAACATACAGAATTATCTGTATTTTCAAGAAACACTTACCCCCTTCACCGCATCTGACAATTTTGAAAATTACAGACATGCTGTAAGTGTGGCACAAGCCAGCAAAAACACGCAATTGTTGGCCATCACGCTCCGTCAAGATTTTCACTGGGGCGTGTTCCATTGGGAAAATGAGTTGACCTATCAAGCAAGCACCAATAAGAGGGTATTACCTGTTCCCGCCTTTAGCGCATACTCAAATGTTTACCTTTTATTCAGAATAGCTAAAGTGCTCAGAACTGAATTAGGTGTTGACACACGTTACTTTACACGCTACCAGGCTCCCACCTATGTGCCCATCATCGGACAATATGCTGTTCAAGATGCCACCTATAGTACATCGATTGGCAATTATCCTATTGTAAATGCCTATGCCAATTTCCACCTAAAACGAACCCGTTTTTACCTAATGGCATCTCATCTGAACTATTCATCAGGAGCAGGGCGTCCTTTCTTAGTACCACATTATCCTCTTAATAGGTTGACAATCCACTTTGGCATTTCGTGGAACTTTGTAAACTGACCCATTGGCGAAAATATTGGTTAATAGGTTAAAAAGTAAGCATGCTATACGCTACTTAAAAATACACGAAATATCATGTAAAAAAGGGCCGCACATGCGGCCCTTTAGCGAATTTTAAATAGCTTTATAGATACAATTAAGTCAAAAAGGCTATTTTTGCACCCAAATAAAAAACTAAAAAGAAAGCACCATGTCAGACTCTATAGACATTCGCCAGCTTAATGCTCAAATTGAAGCTGAGACTGGATTCATTACAGACCTTGTTGAAGGAATGAACCGTACCATTGTGGGACAAAAACATTTGGTAAATTCCTTACTTATTGGGTTGTTATCTGATGGTCACATACTACTTGAAGGTGTACCAGGTCTTGCTAAGACATTAGCCATTAAAACATTAGCCTCATTAATTGATGCCAAGTTCGGCCGTTTACAATTTACTCCCGACTTATTGCCAGCCGATGTTATTGGCACCTTGATTTATAGTCAAAAAGACGAAAGTTTTAAAGTTAAGAAAGGACCTATCTTTGCCAATTTTGTTTTGGCTGATGAAATTAACCGTGCTCCAGCTAAAGTACAAAGTGCCTTGCTCGAAGCTATGCAAGAGCACCAAGTAACTATTGGAGATAATACCTTTGCCTTGCCTAACCCCTTCCTTGTATTGGCTACACAGAACCCTATTGAACAAGAGGGAACCTACGAACTACCTGAAGCGCAAGTTGACCGTTTCATGCTAAAGGTTATTATTGACTACCCCACATTGCAAGAGGAAAAGAAAATTATGCGAGCACACATCAACAATAGTTTTCCTCATACCACCCCCGTTATTGACACAAACAAAATAGTCAAGGCACGTGAGTTAGTTAAGCAAGTATACATTGATGAGCGTATTGAACAGTATGTAGCAGACATCGTATTTGCCACTCGATACCCCGAGCAATACAAACTAAACGATTTAAAGGACTACATCTCATTCGGTGGCTCTCCACGTGCCAGCATCAATTTGGCTTTGGCCGCACGCGCCTGCGCCTTTATTAAGCGCAGAGGATATGTTGTGCCTGAAGATGTACGTGAGGTTGCAGCCGATGTGTTGCGACATCGCATCGGCCTTTCATATGAGGCTGAAGCTGCCAACATTAAGGCCGACGACATTGTGGCAAAGATTTTGAATAAGGTGGAAGTGCCTTAATATTTTTAAGAGGATGAATGGGAACGATCGTGTTGACTTTCAATTCATCCTCTATATGCTAATATACTGCCCAATGACTCTTCTTACATGCGCTATTATTCATGTAAAGTTTTTAAGAGGTGTTCAAGATCATTTTTACATTGTAAATGCATTATCGCGAAGCAGCGGCTAAGCTGAATAAAAAAGAATGTTCAATACATAATTAATAGAACGCCCCTAAGGAGTAAATAACTTTTTTGTAATAAAGAGTCCCCCTCGTATATAAACTCTACATTCCAATAGCCATAACACGTAAAGAGCCGCTATCATTTGTGTTTTACTGAGAGATACACATACACTAATAAATGGAAACATCTGAACTTTTACGTCGAGTACGACGCATAGAAATAAAAACACGTGCCCTGACCAACAATATATTTGCTGGTGAGTACCATTCAGCATTCAAAGGGCGTGGCATGTCATTTGCCGAGGTGCGTGAATACCAACCTGGCGACGATGTACGCGATATTGATTGGAATGTGACAGCACGCATGAATCGTCCCTACATAAAGGTATTTGAAGAGGAACGTGAACTTACGCTCATGTTGCTTATTGACTTATCAGCAAGTCAGATGTTTGGTACACGTGAAAGAACTCAACGCGACCTAATAACAGAGATTGCAGCCACATTGGCTTTCTCAGCCATGCAGAATAATGATAAAATAGGTGTTATTTTCTTTACCGATCGCATTGAAAAGTTCATACCTCCACAAAAGGGCCGTAAGCATATTCTTTACATTATACGTGAGTTGCTCAACTTTGAACCGCAAGGTAAAAAAACCGATTTAGGAATAGCTCTTGAGTACCTTGTCAAGATTCTATCTAAAAGATCAATAGCCTTTGTCATGAGCGACTTTCTCACAACTCAAGACTACAGCAAGCCCATTAGTGTGGCAGCACGTAAGCACGATGTCATAGCCCTTCAGGTTTATGACCCCTGCATGGCTCATGTTCCCAATGTGGGTTTGATGAAAATAGTTGATGCTGAAACGGGACATGAACAATACATTGACACATCAAGCGAAAAAGTAAGGAGCCACCAACAAAAGTGGTGGGCACTACAACAAGCAAAGCTTATTGACATATGTCATAAAAGCAAGGTAGACCTCGCATCTGTTGCCACCAATAGCGACTACGTGCGTTCGCTCATGAACTTGTTTGCCCAACGCTAAGAATAGATATCTAAGCATCTTTCACGCAAATGAGTCCCCTACCTTACCCTGGTTCTTTAAGCATATAAAAATGAAGCAATCTATTTTACTCACCATACATAAGTGGCTACTACTATTAACAATATGCCTATGCACAACAACTACAACAACTGTTGCACAAGTTATTGTCGAAGCACATACTGACACAGCCAACATACTCATTGGTGAACAAATTCAATTGAGTCTAAAGTGTACAGTCAACGCCAAGCAAAGGGTTCAATTTCCGAACCTTCAACCTCAGCAGCAGCTCACACCTGGCGTTGAAATAGTAAATTGCGGGAGAGTTGACACATTACTACTTAATGATGGAAAAAGAATGCAACTCACCCGCAAGTACACCATCACCTCGTTCGACTCTGCTGTTTACAACATACCTCCATTTCAAGTTGAAGTGGATGGTAAAAAATATGCCTCACGAGGAAATGTGGGTCTTAAAGTGAGCACCGTACCCGTTGATCTCAAACACACCGATAAATTTAATGGTCCTCACGATGTTGTTGACCAACCTTTTGAATGGTCATGGACGCTCATTCTGACCACTTTGGTTGCAACACTCCTGCTCATTGTGGTGTGTGCTTTGGCCATCAGACTATCTGACCCCAAACTCATCACACGCAAGGTGATTGTACATCCGCCTACACCAGCACACATAACAGCCCTTAACCATATAGAAAAAATTAAACTTGACACAAAGTCAGATGTTAAACAATACTATATGGAACTTACCGAGGCCTTGCGCACCTATATTGAGAAGAGATTTGGTTTCAGTGCACGCGAAATGACCACTAACGAAATCATTGACCAACTGAATGCTACAGGCAACGAACAAGCCTTGGCTGAACTAAAGGACATACTTATAACAGCCGACTTAGTAAAGTTTGCCAAGCACGCCACAACCATTTCTGAACAAGACCGCAGCCTTGTACAAGCACTTGACTACGTGCAAACCACAAAGTTAGCGCCACAACAATTGCCACGCCCACGCATTGAATATGTTTCGCTTTCCAACAAAAAGCAAATATTATGGCGCAACATTATGCATGTTACCATGTGGGGGCTTTTAGTGGCTACCATCATCCTTTGTGCCTATAACGTTTGGACCATTTATTGCTGTTTCGGATAAACAAACACTCAGCGATAAAGTTTAAATCTCCACTTCATCGCTATAAACCTTGATTAAATGACATTTGCATCTCCTGCATATTTCTTACTGCTGATTCTGCTCATACCCTACTTCATTTGGTATTTCCTATTCCGATCAAAACACAATCAGCACATACAATGGGCCTCGGCTGAGGAATTCAGACACGCTCCACAAACATGGCGTACACGTCTGATACATCTACCCTTCTTTTTGCGCATCATTACGTTTACGCTAATTGTTGTCATATTGGCACGACCTCAAACCGATAGTTCATGGCAAACAGGCGAGACCGAAGGTATTGACATTATGATGGCATTGGACATTTCAACTTCTATGGCAACCCCCGACATTGCCCCTAATCGCATCTCAGCAGCCAAAGATGTGGCACTCAACTTCATCAACAATCGTCCTAATGACAACATAGGGCTTACACTCTTTGGTGGTGAAGCTTACACACAATGTCCACTTACAACCGACCACGGAATGCTCATGCGCACATTTAAGGGGGCCACTTGCTCGTTGCAGAACGAGGGAATCATTCAACCTGGCACAGCTATTGGTATGGGCATAGCAAATGCTGTTTCGCACCTTAACGACAGTAAAGCCAAAAGCAAAGTTATCATTTTGTTAACCGATGGTGCTAACAACACGGGCGAGATATCACCACTCATGGCCACAGACATGGCAAAGAATTTGGGCATACGTGTCTACACTATTTTGTTAGGTACTGATGGCAAGGTGAATGT
This sequence comes from uncultured Prevotella sp., assembly GCA_900546605.1. Taxonomy (GTDB): domain Bacteria; phylum Bacteroidota; class Bacteroidia; order Bacteroidales; family Bacteroidaceae; genus Alloprevotella. Next base: position 8,230 of record URDV01000012.1, on the reverse strand, counting down.
ACCCGTGGCACAATTGCCTAATGGCGAAGTTTATACACAACAAATAGATGATACTGTAGACCCTACTACGCTCAAACAAATTGCGCGTGAAACGGGTGGCATTTTTTATCATGCTACCTCTCGTTCGTCGCTCAAACAAGTTTATGATGACATAGACAAGCTTGAAAAGACCAAACTTAAAGTAAACAACCATACGCAACATTACGAAGCCTACCAGCCCTTTGCCATTGCCGCATTGGTGCTCTTGCTGGTCGAATTCTTGCTACGCACGTTTGTGTTCAGAAAAATTTAAATACATCTTCTCCACACAACACAATGGCAAAGAGATGTGTTCGTTCACCCATTACTTTTGAATAATGCTACAATTCCAAAGTCCACAATACCTATACATGCTATTTATTATACCTGCATGCATAGCTTTATATCTGTACAGCCTTTGGCTGCACAAAAAGCAAAGAGCTTTGTTAGGCGACAAGGCTTTAATTAAAGCCCTTATGCCCAATCAGTCAACTCTGCGCAAGCACATCAAGTTTTCCCTTTTAATGCTCGCCCTTTGTGCGGCGATTGTTGTGATAGCACGCCCACAATACGGACTAAAACAACAAACCGACACAGCTAACGGCATTGAGGCTGTAGTGATGATTGACGTGTCAAATTCAATGCTTGCCAACGACATTACTCCTTCGCGCCTTGATCGTGCCAAATTATTGGTAACGAACATGGTCGACAAAATGAAAAATGACAAAATAGCCTTAGGTGTATTTGCAGGCGAAGCTTATCCACAACTTCCTATAACGTCTGACTACGCTTCAGCTAAAATTTTTATTGACGCACTATCAACTAACATGGTAACCATGCAAGGCACAGACATAGCTGCCGCCATTGACTTAGGTTGCCAAAGCTTTACCGACAAAAAAGATGTGGGCAAGGCCATTATACTTATTACTGATGGCGAGAACCACGAAGGAGGCGCTGAAGACGCGGCCAAAGAAGCAGCTAAAAAAGGCATTAAAGTGTTTGTAATAGGTGTGGGTACAACACAAGGTGGCGAAATACAAACAGTTCATGGGCCATTGACTGACGAGAATGGAGAAATTGTTCACACAGCCCTTAACGAGCAAATGTGCCGTAACATAGCACAAGCCGGAAAAGGCATTTACTTACACCTTGATCAAAGCAATAGTGCACAAGACGAGTTGCAAGCACAATTACGCCAACTCAAGCAAGCTTCATCAACTACTTCATATACTGCACGCAACGAGCAATTTCAAGCCATTACACTCATTCTGCTACTTTTGCTTATTGCTGAAGCATGCATTAATGAAACAAAGAACAGCTTTTTCAAAAAGTTTAAACTATTCAGCAAATGATTCGTCAAATTCTAAAATATAGTTTTGTCTTGGCGCTACCCTTTATGTTTCATGCAACAACCATTAAGGCGCAAAACCAACTTTATCGTTACACCCACATGGGCAACCAACGCTTTCATCGTAACAAGGTTGAAGACGCATCAAAGTATTACATGAATGTGCTTAAAAAGGATGCTTCTAACACTCGCGCCTTGTTTAATCTTGCCAATGTCTATCTATCAAAAGGAGATGTTAAGGCTGCTGATAGCCTATATAATAAAGTAACGCAAACTGAAACAAACGCTCAAGTGCGCTCCATGGCATGGCATAATCGTGGCGTAATAAGTCAAACTGCTGCTGGCAAAAGTCGTGATCATCAACAACAACTCTTACGAACGGCCATTGAGCAATACAAGCAGTCGCTTAGGCTGAACCCTCACGATGAACGAACGCGATACAATTTAGCCCTTTGTCAAAAGCAACTAAAAGACATGCCACCACAAAACAATAATAAGCAACAACAAAAACAACAGCAACAACAGCAGCCAAATAATAATAAACAAAATAGCAACAATAATAAACAGCAGCAACCCAACAAACAGCAAGAAGAACAACAGAACAGGCAACAAACCGAACAATACATGAATCTTGCCAAACAAGCTGAACGCAGAGCACTTGAAAGACTTAAGCAACATCAGCCCCAACAAAGAGCACGGGGCAAGAACTGGTAATCAAGTCAACCTCTTATTTTTTTATTTTCAACATATAGTATGAAACGGGTATTACATACATGGAGCTTCATTCTGCTTGCCATCTGCCTTCTGCAATCTTACTGCTTACAAGCGCAAACGTTCAAAGCACAAATTGAGAATGTTGAAGGAGGATATTATCGCCTCACATACACAGTAACAAGTAGCAATGTTAGCGGGTTCACACCTCCTTCTTTAGCCAATTTTGATGTTTTGAGCGATTTATCGACCTCAACATTTAATAACTACCAATATATTAATGGTCATGCCTCACACACCGAGGGAACAACCTTTACCTACATTATCTCAGCACGTAAAAGTGGACATCAAACCATCGGACCAGCTACCATTCGTGTAAACGGCAAAACTTTGCGCTCAAATGCCATCAGTTTTAAGGCACACGCAGGATCGGCCAATGGTGGAGGTAACGGCAACAATACACATGGTCAACATAATATGCAAGGCGCAACAGTTCAACAAGCTGGTAGCTCTGTTACACAACAAGACCTCTTTATTGATGTTACACCAAGTCGCACCCAAATACGCGAGCAAGAGGCCGTATTACTCACCTATCGCATACACGCACGGGTGGGTGTAGGATTATCAAATACAAGTTTGACACAAAAGCCCGATTTCAAGGGACTCATATCACAAGAGATACCTTTGCCCGGTAATCAAATCCAAACAACCCTTGAACATCGGGGCGGACGCACTTATCGTACTGGAACCATTTTGCAATACGTAGTCTTTCCACAAAAGAGTGGAAAAATAACTATACCCAGCATTACCTTTGATTGTGCGGTTGTGCAGCAGGACAATACCATGGACTTGGCAGATGCCTTCTTTAATGGTGGAGGTACTATAAGTGTACAAGTTCGTCGAACCGTAGCCCCCGTTACGCTGAACGTAGAGCCATTACCTCAACCTCGCCCCACTAACTTTTCAGGGGCTGTGGGTAAATTTAGCATACAAGCACAGTTGCTTAACAAATCGGTTAAGACTAATGATGTAGCCACTTATCGTATAACATTAAACGGTTTAGGTAACCTCAAACTCATTACCGCACCACAGGTAAAGTTTCCCTCCGACTTTGACACATACGATGCCAAGACTACAGACAACACCCAAACTACTGCCAATGGCTTACACGGACAATTAGTATTTGATTACACCTTCGTTCCGCGCAACGTGGGCGACTACACCATTCCTGCCACCGATTTTGTATTCTTCGACACAGAAAGTGGCACTTATAAAACCATACGCACACAGCCCATTCAGTTGCACGTAGCCAAAGGCGAAAAGTCGAATGCTGATATTGACAAGCAGTTGGCACTACTCAAGAGCGACATTCACTCCCTACATGCTGTTCAACCTTCAGTACTACCTCTTTGGGGTACGTGGACATATAGAGTGTTATTTGCTCTCGTTATAGTAATAGGCATGCTCTTTATCATCTTAACCAACCAATGGAATAAAAAGAAAAATAGCGTTTATGGTCAACGACATCGTGCAGCCCAAAATGCCATCAAACAGATGCGAAATGCAACAAGCGCAAATAACATTCATGCAGAGTTGCTGAAATGCATTCATCAATATTTAATCGCTACGTTCAACCTTAAGGTTACCGATTTGAATATTGAACACATCAAGCAAGTGCTAAGCGACAATGGTGTAAATGAACAAGACATCAACCAACTTTCCTCTATTATTGATAATTGTCAATTTGCACAATATGCTCCCAGTTCCTCACATGATAGCCAAAGCCTCATTCAACAAGCTATACAAGTGATAGAGCACATTGACAAAGAGTCTCAAATGCATAAAAACAATTAAGGGCATTCTTGAAAAAAGTTGTTGTAACATATCACACAATGGTAGAGATAACTACACAGAATGAACTCAACTAAACTTCTATGACAATCATCATAAAAGTTTTTAACCAGTTCAATAGCCCATACATAAAGATAGTTAGTAGCTATGCAAAAAAAATTGATTCTATTCTTGTTCAGTCTCGTCATGCACCTCACACTCTTTGGTAACACACAGGTGCAAAAGGCAGAGCAACTCTATAACAACAAAAATTACGCTGCAGCCATTACCGCCTTTACGGTTCTGGCTAATGACACCACGACCATAACACGCGACCCAGCGTATGCAGCCAGCATTTATTACAACTTAGGTAATTGCTATTACCGAACAAAAGATTATGCCCAAGCTGTTTGTGCCTATCAACAATCATTACGTCTGCAACCATCCGACAAAGATGCAGCATTTAATTTACAATTGGCACAAAGCAAACTGCCCGACCAGTTTAACGAACCGGACCAAATGCTCTTTGGCATTTGGGCACGTTCCATCATGCTCAGCCTTAGCGCAAGCGCATGGGGCTATGGTGCCATATTGCTTCTTATTATGACATTCGCTTGCATCTATTTGTTTCAAAAAGGGTCAGTTATTGCTGTAAGTAAATGCGCATTTAGTGGTGGCATATTATTTGCCATCATGTGCATCGTTTGTTTAACCTTTGCCTATTTTGAGAGCAACAATGCATTTCCTCAGCAACAAAGCGTAACTATGCAAGCCACTACGGCCTACGACTCGCCATCAGCCACAGCAAAGAACCTACGTGAATTACATGAGGGGGTTATACTCAACATAAAATTGCAACAAGCCGATGGATGGCAACAAGTTGAGTTGCCCGATGGTACTGAAGCATGGATACTAAATGCTAAGACCTACCCTTTACGTTAACACGCTACACAAAAAACAAGCAAGTAAAATGATAAGTAGGTGTTCAAAATTATTTTTATATTGAAAGTGCGTTATCGGGAGGCAGATGTTTCCTTCGAGTGAGTGAGCATAGCAAGCTATGTAACCGAAAACGAAGAGCACATCTGCACCCGATAATGTGCTTTCAATGTAAAAATGGCATCTACTGATTATATAAAATAATTTTGAACACCTACTTAATAGGCCATGCAATATATTGATCAAACACTCACTCTGTTACTCAACGGAAGCCAGTCACTCTTTTTAGATGGGCTTGCGTGGACCGCAACACAAACCTCCACATGGATTCCATTAATGTTTGTGTTGCTCTATGTCGTCATACAGGGCAACGACCTACGAGGACTATTCTACATTATCATAGGTGGGGCACTATGCATTCTGCTTGCCGACCAAGTAGCATCTACCCTATGTAAGCCATGGGTAGCTCGATGGCGTCCCACACATGACCCTTTCATAATGTATGCCATTGATATAGTCAATGGTTACAGAGGTGGCAACTATGGTTTCTTTTCGAGCCATGCAGCCAACACCATGTCAATAGCCACGTTTTTTGCGTTTGTTTTTCGCAACAAGCAACTCAATTATTGGCTTTTTTCATGGGTATTACTTAACTGTTGGACGCGTGTTTACTTAGGTGTTCACTATGTAGGCGACCTTACCGTAGGCCTTATTTGGGGAGCTATTGTTGGCTTCAGCATATACACTATCATGAAGCGAAAGCACATGATAGTTACTATCAACCACGCTACAAACACACCTGCTCAAACACCCTCGTATAGTCAACAAAACTTTCATCTGCTAATAGGAGCATTTTTGCTCACCTACGCATTCATCTTATTCAAATCTCTATTTTTTACATAGTTCAATCTAAATTAGGAACAAAAACCCACAAAAACCTATGCCCTATAAGAATATAAATTTGTAATTTTGCCCCAAATTTGAATTATGAACAAAACTGCCATCATCAGCCTTTGCTTTTTATCACTTTTGTTTGTTGGTTCATGTACTGACTACAATCAAGTGGTTAAAACACAGGATTATGAATACAAATACGAAGCTGCAAAGCAATATTATGCCGAAGGGCAATATAATCGTGCAGCACTTTTGATACAAGACGTGTTGTCTGTGCTCAAAGGAACCGACCAGGGTGAAGAATCACTCTACTTGTCAGGTATGTGCAACATGAAAGCACATGCCTATGAAGCAGCTTCCACCATTTTTCGCAAATATTATCAGACATATCCACGCGGCAAATATGTAGAAGAGGCACGCTACAATTGTGGTTTATCACTCTACAACATAACTCCTGAGCCCAAGCTCGACCAAACTGAGACTTTTCAAGCAGTTACTGAATTTCAAAACTTCATAGAGAATTTCCCCGCAAGTAGGCTACGTCCGCAAGCGCAGGATATGATTTTCAAGTTACAAGACAAATTGGTTGAAAAGGAATATCTGTCGGCCAAGCTCTACTATGATTTGGGTACATACATTGGTAACGGCACAAATGGCAACTATGGTGCATGCATCGTAACAGCCGAAAACGCCATTAAAGACTATCCCTACACCAGTCGACGCGAAGATTTTGCTATTCTCATACTCCGTGCAAAGTTCCAATTAGCACAGTTTAGTGTTGAAAATAAAAAAGAGGAACGCTACCATAACGCCATTGATGAGTATTATGGCTTTGTCACAGAATATCCTGAATCAAAATACATCAAAGAAGCCAACTTGCTATTTAAAAAAGCCCAAAAGTACGTCCAGGCTGATGACGCAGATAGCAATACTTCAAAAACTTCTGACAAATAAACGAAACAAAAATACACTTACATACAATGGATTACAAAAAGAGCAAAGCACCTACCAACACGGTTACACACAATTTGATGGACTTCTGCGATGGCACTAACAACATCTATGAAAGCGTTGTTATCATGTCAAAGCGCGCCAACCAAATTGCTGTGCAAATGAAAGAAGACCTTTCAAAGAAACTGAAGGAATTTGCTTCAAACAGCGATAATTTGGAGGAAACCTTCGAAAACCGCGAACAAATTGAAATATCGCGTTACTACGAAAAGTTGCCTAAACCCACACTTATCGCAGCTAACGAGTTTTTGCATCACAACATCTACTTCCGTAATCCTGCAAAGGATAAGGATAACTTGAGTTCTGAAGCATGATACAACGCATTCAAAGCATATATCTCGTATTGGCTGGATTATTTCCAGCCATTACGTATTTTGTACCATTAGTGCTCTTTACACAAAGCACAGGCACATCACCCCAATGGTTTACGTTAAGCAGTTTGTGTTACGATGCAACTTCTTTTGCCGAAATGGCGGGCCGACACCCTTGGGGACTTATGATTACTGCCTTTATTGCGGTAATACTACCCATCGTTACCATCTTTGGTTACAACAATCGTAAAAAGCAAATCAAGTTTGTTAATTACGCCATGTTTGTAAACCTACTATGGTACGTGGCATTAATAGCTTATACCTTTTCGGTTAAGGATCGCACACTAACCACACTTTCATTCGAAGTGGGATGCCTCTTTCCCCTACTCTCGCTTATCACACTTTACTTGGCCAAGCATGCCATTAAACGTGACGAGGCCTTGGTTAGAGCTGCCGACCGCATACGCTAAATCAGCTAACACCACCGCTGAACAAGCTAACAATTGGGTAGTTGGCTAAGAATGTAGGGAATGCACTATAAGTTGTTATAAACTTTTTTAATACTAACCTTTAACCCTGTACATTATGTCACTTAACAAAGTAATGTTGATTGGCAATGTTGGTAAAGAGCCCGACATTCGCTACATAGACAATGGTGTGTGCACAGCACAACTCAGTTTAGCCACAAGCACCCCAGCCTATACCCTACAAAATGGCACTCAAGTGCCCGAGCGAACAGAATGGCATAGCATCTACCTTTGGCGAAGATTAGCTGAAGTTGTTGAACGTTATGTACATAAAGGCGATAAACTTTATGTTGAAGGTGAACTTCGCTACAGAACCTATACTGATAAAAAAGGAATGACGCATAAGGTTACAGAGATATGGGCTTCGAACATCGAGATGCTCACTCCACGTAGCCAAAGTAGTAATGCTACAGCTTCATCAAGTAATTCTGCAGGCGTTCAACCCACACAAAGCAATCCATTCCCCACTTCAAGCACTACGCAACAACCTAACACCACAACCGATACTACAAGTGATTCAACAAGCAAGTGTCCATTTTAAACTTATAACGCTTGCATTGAGTACTATACTCAAGTGTCATTGAGTACTATACTCAAGTGCCATTGAGTACTATACTCAAGTGTCATTGAGTACTATACTC
>URDV01000011.1 GCA_900546605.1 uncultured Prevotella sp. | reverse complement strand
AAACACACATACACTTAACAAGTCTAATCCTTCGGGTTGTAAGTAAGCAAGCACTATGTAAACGGCATCGGGTAATGTTATACTTAATACCATAGGCCATAGCCAACGACGCAACCCACCACGTTCAGCAGCGATACCGCCTAAAATGCCTCCTAAAGTAAGACCTATAACTCCAACTGTGCCTTGCACCCATCCTAACTCGCCCGTTGTTAAACCTAATCCGCCATTATTTACCTTGTCTAACATGAAAAGTGGGCAAATCTTTACTAACAACGCTTCTGGTAAACGATAAAACAAGATAAAAAGCAGGGCTACAATAATTTGCTTCTTCTGAAAGAAACTTATGAATGTATCGGCAAAACCATGTATAACATTTTGCCAATCTATGTTTTTGTCACATGAATGATCGGCTGTAGTGCATGGTAAAAATTTGGCATGATACATAAATATGAACAAGAAAAAAGCTGCAGTTACACCAAAGGTTATTGCCCATGCTTGAGCGGGCTGTAAATGTGATTCGAGCGTGCCTGCAAACATAATAAGTAAGCCTTGACCTACAATGCTTGCAATTCGATAAAATGTAGAACGAATTCCAACAAAAAAGGCTTGCTCATGCTTGGTGAGTGCTATCATATAAAAGCCATCAGCTGCTATATCATGCGTTGCACTACTAAAGGCCATCAGCCATAACATGGCGAGTGAACATTGCAAATAGTGAGGCAGTTGCATACTAAAGGCCAATCCACCCAAAGCAGCTCCTATTATCAACTGCATGGTTATAATCCACCAACGTTTGGTGCGAAGTAAATCAACTACAGGACTCCAAAATGGTTTGATGACCCATGGCAGGTAAAGCCACGATGTGTACAGGGCTATCTGTGCATTACTAAGTCCCATACGCTCATACATTACCGTTGCTACTGACATGACGATAACATACGGAATTCCTTCAGCTGTGTAAAGTGTTGGAATCCATTTCCACGGATTTATTTTGCATTTCATGTAAGGATTTTTTTTGATTTTATAGATAGAGTATATGTGGTGAAATTCTTTTCAAGGATTAGCAGTGTTACCCAATGCTACACCACATGTATCTAACGCAACGCTCCGCTTTGTTGCGCTCATGGTGATGAGAGGCAAATATGCTATTTGTGAATGAAAACATTCTTTCATTTTTTACACAAATGCACGCACCTACATCATTAAATGTTAGCACAACACAGCGGAGCGTTATGTATGATATTATTTAGCGTAACTTACAGAACGTGTTTCACGAATAACTGTAATTTTAACCTGTCCTGGATAAGTCATTTCGTCTTGAATGCGACGAGCAATGTCTGCACTCAATTTCTCTATCTGTTTGTCATCGATCTTGTCAGCGCCAACAATAACGCGCAGTTCACGACCCGCCTGTATAGCATATGTTTTAGTTACGCCATCATAGCTTGAAGCTATTTGCTCAAGATCATTCAATCGCTTAATGTATGCCTCAACAATTTCACGACGAGCACCAGGTCGAGCACCACTAATGGCATCACACACCTGAACTATAGGAGCTAACAACGTTGTCATCTCCATTTCATCGTGGTGTGCACCAATCGCATTTACTATCTCAGGCTTTTCTTTGTACTTTTCAGCCAATTTAGCACCATAAAGAGCGTGTGGCAGTTCGCTTTCCTCATCAGGCACCTTACCTATATCATGTAGTAAACCTGCACGTTTTGCCTTTTTAGGATTCAATCCCAATTCAGCCGCCATAACAGAACAAAGGTTGGCTGTTTCACGTGCGTGTTGCAATAAGTTCTGACCATATGAAGAACGGTATTTCATTTTACCAATGATGCGAACCAACTCAGGGTGCAAGCCATGAATACCAAGGTCAATAGCTGTACGCTTACCCGTTTCAATCACCTCGTCATCAACTTGTTTCTTTACCTTAGCCACCACCTCTTCAATGCGAGCTGGGTGTATACGTCCGTCAGCAATAAGTTGATGGAGTGCTAAACGACATATTTCGCGTCGTACAGGGTCAAAGGCACTAATGACAATAGCCTCAGGAGTATCATCTACAACAATTTCAACGCCAGTTGCTGCTTCAAGCGCACGTATGTTGCGGCCTTCACGCCCAATAATGCGACCTTTTACCTCATCATTGTCAATATGGAATACAGTCACACTATTTTCAATAGCAGTTTCGGTAGCAACACGTTGTATGGTTTGTATGACGATACGCTTTGCCTCTTTATTGGCAGTGAGCTTGGCATCGTCCATAATGTCATTAATGTAGCTCTGCGCATTGCTGCGTGCTTCATCCTTCAGAGAGTCAACAAGGCGTTTTTTAGCTTCTTCAGCCGAAAGTCCGCTGAGTTCTTCCAACTTTTCGCGCTCTTTGAGTTGAAGTTTTTCTAATTCTTCCTCTTTACGAGCCAAAGCTTGCTGTTGGTTATTCAAGCGATTGTGTGTGTTTTCAAGCTCTTGTTTACGACGTCCCAATTCGTCCTGACGTTGGTTCAAGCCAATTTCACGTTGTTTGAGTTTATTTTCTACTTGCAGTATGCGCTGATTTCGTTGCTGCACTTCCTTTTCAAGTTCAGCCTTTTTGTTGAGGAACTTTTCTTTAACCTCAAGCAGTTTTTTTTCTTTTATAACGTCAGCCTCTTTGTTGGCATTGTCTATCATGCGTAGATACTTCTTTTTCAGTACATAGCGAAAGAAGCTGTATCCCGCACCGCCACCGACAATGAGACCGATGACGAGAAATATGGTTTCAATCATTTTTTGTTAAAAATATAGGGTTAATGGGAACACAAAATAGGCCATGCCCATATTATGAAAGCACCTTGTTGCTACATTTGCATCCCAAAGATTTATGTTAGATGTGAGGTAAGATTAGCGAGGCAAGCAATAACTAACCCAAAACAAAAATGCGTGTTTGTCTTTAGTTATTAGTAAGCAGTTGACCTAACTCTTCATTCAGTCTATCAACCACCTTTTCATAAGGCGATTCGTCTTTTTGGTTTTGTAGCTGAATTACTTGCACAGCAAAGTCGAGTAAAGCGACAGAAGTGTAACGTTCGTATCCTAAGTGAGGATAGGATTGTTCATAGCGTCCAAGTTTATCGTTAATCATGCGAGCTGCTCGGCGATATATTTCTTCTTGTTCGCGCTTAATGGTTATAGGGTAAACCTGCTTGCCAATAAGCAGCTGAATGACCATTTTTTCGCTTTTGTTGTCTACCATGTTTATATAAGTACTAACAGGTTATACATCCAACAAGGCAATACACTTGTCTACTTCACGTATAAGATGAGCTAACTTTGCCCTTGACTCTTTTACATCGTCACCGCTCACTTCAATCATTCGTGCCGTTTTCAAATTGCTGTAGTCACGCTTCAAACTATCAACAGACTCTTGCGCATCAGCTAATTGCTGCTGACACGTATTGAGTTGGGCTTGAAGTTCAGCATTTTTTTGCTTTTCTTCTTGGTAAGCCATCATGAGTTGGCGCACACGTGCCTCAAAGTTGCGGAGCGCTACTTCCTGTTCATTAGTCATACGCTATAATTGAAAGTGTGAGTGTAATCACAGCTATTTAGGAGATTTATTTTTTATCGTCAGAATCGGCGGGTTTAGGCTCTTTCTTTGCCAATATTACGATGTTATAAACGTAAGTGGTCATCCATTCTGCGCTATAACCTAATTGTTGTTGATAGTTACGCACAGCGAGGCACGCTTTACGCACACCTTCGTCTTTCCAAGAGTTTTTAGTCAGCACATCATTTATAGCTTTAGCCGTAAGGTTGCGCAAGGCTTGTTGAAAGTAGTTGGGTATGCGAAACTTCCACTTCATGATATTACCCATAAGCATCATGAGTTCTTGTGAAAAGCCTTGAAACAAGAACAAGTAATTGCGCACTTCGTTTACATTGCGGCAATGACGCTTAATGCTTTGATCAATCTCTTTGAAGAAAAATTCTTCAATGCCGTAAATTTCCATTAGCATTTTACGACATTTATTCTTCTCGCCTAAACCTAACTTATTGTTTACAGTTTGAACGTGCAATGTTTGTTTAAAAACACGCAAGTCAGGCAAAGCAGCAAGATTGCTAATACCTAAATTGGCAGCCATAACAGCTTGGTAATAAACGCGTATAAGCATCATGAAGTCCTCCATTCCACCTACGCGCCAACCCACTTCGTTGGCTTGTTTTTTATGCTTGAATAAATTTGAAAATAATCCCATAATGTAAATATTTGCAAGCAAAGATAACAATTGAGCCTTGAAGAGCCAAGCAAAACGAATGTTTTTTGACATATGAATTACAAAATACTTCTGATTTGATTGTTTTTGTACTTCAAAGATTTAGACAAAGTGTGTTCAAGTGAAAGAAAAGATGTACTTTTGTCGCATATTCGACTAAGCATCTTTGTTGGAAGACTGCTTTGAATTTGATAATTTTCATAAAAAGTAAACATATATGCTGTTACTACCCAACTGTAAAATCAATATAGGTTTAAATGTCGTATCACGTCGTCCTGATGGTTACCATAATTTAGAAACGGTTTTTTACCCCATTCCCTTACGTGATGATTTAGAGATAAAACTTTTACCTGAATCGGAAAATCTACCCTATCGTTTAACACAGAATGGCGCAAAAATAGAGGGAGAGCCCAAAGACAACTTGGTAGTGAAGGTTTATGAAGCCATGAAACGCGAACTCGACTTACCACCTATTGATATTTTTCTTTATAAGCATATACCTATGGGAGCTGGATTAGGTGGAGGCAGCAGCGATGCAGCCTCAATGATGATGGCTGTGAATGAACTTTTTGATTTAAGGTTAAGTGCTGACGATATGGAACATCGCATTGCCCCATTTGGAGCCGATTGTGCTTTTTTTATAAAGAACGTTCCCGCTTATGCCACAGGTATCGGTGATCAACTTACCCCCATTCATTTATCACTCAGCGGAAAGTACATTGTTCTCGTAAAGCCAGATATCTTTGTTTCAACAAAAGAAGCTTATGCTCATGTCACGCCTCAGCCTGCCCAATACCCCTTAGCTAAAGCTATTGAACTGCCCATTGAATGTTGGCGTGACAAGGTTGTTAATGACTTTGAAACTTCAGTCTTCCCCAACCACCCCACATTAGTAGCTATTAAACGTACCCTATATGACATGGGAGCACTCTATGCTGCCATGAGTGGTAGCGGTAGTACGCTTTATGGCATTTTTGATCGTCCTGTTCCTGAAGCTACAACAGTGTTTAAAGAGCACTTTGTGTTTACTCAACGTTTACTGAAATGATATACTATTTTTCAGGCACCGGCAATTCTCTCTACATCGCTAAGCGTTTGGCTGAAGCTTTGGGACACAAGACTTGTGATATGGCTCAAGCAGCCACACACTCCAAAGATTTAGATAAGGGAGAAAGCATTGGCTTTGTTTTTCCCATATATGCCTGGGGCTTACCTCGAGTTGTTGAAGACTTTTTACGCATTTTAAAGCGACCAACCCATTATCATTTTACCTTTGCCGTTATGACATGTGGCGATGATGTGGGCTATACCGATGTATTATTAAAAAAGGAACTCGCTAAGCGCAATTGGGAATTACATGCAGCATACTCTATTCAAATGCGCAACACCTATGTATGTTTACCAGGCTTTGACGTTGACAATGAACAGGTAGCACGTTCTAAACAAGTTGCCATGGAGAAACAATTGCAACACATCATGGGGCAACTTGCTCACCACAAAAGAGTCTACGAACTAACACGTGGTTCTATGCCTTGGATTAAGAGCTACGTGTTGCGTCCTTTATTCAATCTATTTTTGATAAGCGATAACAGATTTAAAGTAAATAAAAAGCTATGCGTGAAATGTGGTAAATGCGTAAGGTTATGTCCTTTACATAACATTGAAATGAAAAAAAATGACACAATAAAATGGAATGGGCATTGCACACACTGTCTGCGATGCTATCACATATGTCCACACCACGCAATAAACTACGGATTTTTTACCCACACAAAAGGCCAAGTAAAAATATTTGTCTAATTTTGTCGGCCGAAAGTTAGCGAAACACATGAGCTGACTATTGTAAACTACAAAAAAACAAAAAATTTCATGAACAACGAATGGTTTGAATGCAAGGTAAAATATGAGAAGACTATGGAGAATGGTCTTGTAAAGAAGGTAAACGAACCTTATTTGGTTGACGCCCTTAATTTTACTGAGGCAGAATCACGCATTATTGAGGAGATTACTCCTTACATGACAGGCGTTTTTGAAGTGAGCGACATTAAGCGTGCTCACTATGCCGAAATGTTTGAGGCTCCCACCGATGATAGTGCAGACAAGTACTTCCGTGCAAAATTAGCCTTCATCACCTTAGATGAAAAAAGTGGCAAGGAGAAGAAGACATCACAGAACGTATTGATTCAGGCCAGCGACTTGCGTGACGCCATTAAGCGCCTAGATGAAGGCATGAAGGGCTCTATGATGGATTACACCATTGTATCTGTTACCGAAACAGCCATTATGGATGTATACCACTATGCTGTTCATCACGAAAAAGCTGGCGAGGACAAGCCTGAATACGAAGCTTAACAAACAGCTCCCATTATTACATTGAGCACCTACTTACATTTGAGGAGCACAGAAGTAAAAAGAACTGATGCGCTCAAGAGTATGTTTAATGCAACGAAATTGAAATAAAATTGGACGCCTACTACCATTAATAAGTAAACGCGTGCACATTATTCTGATAGAGTAATGTGGGCGCGTTTATGCATCATGCGTAAAACACCAAAAACAAAAACGGAATGATACACCTTAAAGAGATCAAAGCAACCATAGAGCCGGGTGTAAAACTCGTGGCTGTTTCAAAGTTCCACCCCGCAGCACTCATACAAGAAGCTTATGATGAAGGCCAACGCATATTTGGTGAAAGCCGCGTACAAGAGTTACAATCCAAACAAGCCGCTTTGCCTAATGACATTGAATGGCATTTTATTGGCCACCTTCAGCCCAACAAGGTTAAGTATATAGCTCCCTACATATCACTTATTCATGCCGTTGACAGCATGAAATTGTTGCGTGAAATAGAAAAGCAGGCTGCAAAACACAACCGTGTAATCAAATGCCTATTAGAACTACACATTGCACAGGAAACCACAAAATACGGATTGTCATTAGCCGACTGCACGGCATTGCTTGAAAAAGGAGAATGGCGCGAGCTAAATCATGTACAAATTGCAGGACTTATGTGTATGGCTTCTAACACTAACGACTCTGCACAAATACGTAATGAGTTTCATCAAGCATATGAATACTTTAATGAATGCAAGTCACGTTTTTTTGCTAACGATGCAGCATTTTGTCAGCGTTCATGGGGCATGTCGCACGACTACGAAATTGCTACGCAAGAGGGAGCTACCCTTGTGCGTATAGGTACTGCCATTTTTGGCGAGCGTGAATACTAATTCATTAGAAGGCAAAGCGTTGGCGGAATTTGTAAACAGGTTAAACGGGTAAGTTTATCTAGCATTTTAGCTTCTTACCATTTTGACGTTAACATAATAAGTGGTGTTTAAGCATACTTACCTGTCAACCCACTAACCAACCATTCCGCCAATGGGTTAGTAAGCCAAGCATTTCAATCAAACCATCTTAACGATGCGGATAAGGTGGAATCTTCAACTTACAAATGCAACTTAGCATAAAAATCACGACAGAAGCAGTATAAAAAACAAAAAAAGAAGAAACACGTTTTGCAAGTAAAAAAGAAATGCGTAATTTTGCGTGCAATTAAAATCCCGACTTAGTATGACATCTGATTTTATTGCTGACAAAATCGTGATGGACGGTCTCACGTTTGATGACGTCCTTTTAGTTCCCGCTTATTCTGACGTGCTTCCACGCACGGTATCTTTGGCAACAAAGTTTTCGCGCAACATTGATTTGCAGATTCCCTTTGTTACTGCAGCCATGGACACCGTAACCGAATCGACTATGGCTATTGCCATTGCTCGTGAAGGTGGTATTGGTGTTATCCACAAAAACATGAGCATTGAGGATCAAGCTCGTCAAGTAGCTATCGTTAAGCGTGCAGAAAATGGCATGATTTACGACCCAGTTACCATCAAACGCTACAAAACGGTGCAAGACGCGCTGAACTTGATGAGTGAATATCACATTGGCGGTATTCCCGTCGTTGATGATGAAATGCACCTAGTGGGCATTGTCACAAATCGCGACTTGCGCTTTGAACGCCAACTCGACAAACGTATTGATGAAGTCATGACAAAGGAAAACCTTGTTACGACTACACAACAAACAGACTTGCTTTCAGCTGCACAGATTTTACAAGAAAATAAAATCGAAAAACTTCCTGTTGTTGACAAAGGAGGACATCTGGTTGGCCTCATTACTTATAAGGACATCACCAAGGCTAAAGATAAACCCATGGCTTGTAAAGATGCAAAAGGACGCTTGCGCGTAGCTGCAGGCGTGGGTGTGACAGCAGACACTATGCAGCGCATGGAAGCCTTAATTCAAGCTGGAGCCGATGCTATTGTTATTGATACAGCTCATGGGCATTCTAAGTACGTGATTGAAAAACTTAAAGAAGCCAAAGCTAACTTTACGGGAGTTGACATCGTTGTAGGTAATGTTGCTACAGGCGATGCCGCTCGCATGTTGGTGGATGCTGGTGCTGATGCTATCAAGGTGGGCATTGGTCCAGGTTCTATCTGTACAACTCGTGTCGTGGCTGGTGTAGGTGTTCCTCAGTTATCAGCTGTGTACGATGTAGCTTGTGCTTTGAAGGGTACAGGTGTGCCTTTGATTGCTGACGGTGGTTTACGTTACTCAGGTGATGTGGTTAAGGCCTTAGCTGCTGGTGGCTATTGTGTTATGATTGGTTCGCTCGTAGCAGGTACTGAAGAAAGTCCTGGTGAAACCATTATCTTCAATGGTCGTAAGTTCAAAACTTATCGTGGCATGGGTTCACTTGAAGCAATGGAGAATGGTTCAAAGGATCGCTACTTCCAAGGCAATGTCAAGGAAGTGAAGAAACTTGTACCTGAGGGCATTGCTGGCCGCGTTCCTTACAAAGGCTCTGTGCAAGAAGTTATTTATCAAATGGTAGGTGGCCTTCGTTCAGGCATGGGCTATTGTGGTGCAGCCACCATCGAAAAATTGCATGATGCTAAATTTACTCGCATCACTGGAGCGGGTGTACTCGAAAGCCACCCTCACGACATTACTATCACAAGCGAGGCTCCTAACTATAGCCGCCCTGGTGAATAAATAGAGTTATAAGTAGGTAATCATCATTGGCAAATAGGTGTTCAAAATTATTTTAAATAAAAATCTTCGAACGAAGAAAACATCTGCATCCCGATAGTGCACTTTTAAAGTAAAAATAATTTTGAGCACCTAATTATTGAATGAGAATTGACGTTTGTTATTCGCTTATGCTGATTACCTACTTATGCTTACATAATGAGTATATAGGCAACCCCATGGCTTCTAAACAACACAACATGCCATTAAGTTGACGGCATATACCATGGGTATAGCATTATTGGTTGTTAAGTAGGTATTCAATGTGAAAATAATAGCTCTTGATAATATAAAATAATTTTGAACACCTACTTACTACAAACACATGCATACACAATTGTTGCATCACATATGCATTCAGACTATTCATTACGTATGAAAAAAAATTTGCTTACTACTACCCTCTTCGCCCTGGCTCTTACAGCTGGGGCGCAGTCGGCTACTGACAACCCTGTGTTGATGACCATTAACGGAAAGCCCATCACACGTGGTGAGTTTGAATACTCTTTCCATAAAAATGGAAACATTGAAGGTGCAGTTGAAAAAAAGACTGTACAAGAATATGTGCCCATGTTTGTTAACTATAAGCTAAAGGTGGCTGCTGCAGAAGCTGCACATCTCGATACGCTATCGAGTTTCAAAAAGGAGTTTCTCACCTACCGCGATATGCAGCTTACTCCGTTTATGACCGATTCCACCTTTACCGACTCTATTGCTCACATGGTGTATGACAACACTGTTAAGCAATTGGGGGGCAAAGATTTAATTCAAACAGCACACATCTTAATCCGATTAGGCCAAAAGGCTACTGAAGCTGAAAAGAAAGAGGCTAAGGCCAAGGCTGACTCTTTGTACAATGCCATCAAAAATGGAGCAGACTTTGCTGAGTTAGCAAAAAAATACTCAGGTGACCCTGGCAGTGCTGCTAAGGGTGGACAATTGCCTTTGGTAGGACCAGGACAATTTGTAAAAGAATATGAGGATGCTGCTTACGCACTCAAAAAGGGGGAGATGTGTCCACCTGTGCTCTCTCCTTTTGGCTATCACATCATTAAGATGACCGATCGCCACCCACTTGACTCCTACGAAAAACTAAAGTCTGACATTTACTCTATGCTGAAGCGTCAAAACATTGACGAAGCTTCGGCAGAGTACCGCATTAAAAAGATTGTAGACGCTTCAAATGGACGTCTTAATCGCGAAGCTGTGCTTGATAGTGTAATGAATGCCAACATTACCCATAATGATGGGTTACGCTACCTTATTCAAGAATATCATGACGGATTGTTGCTCTACGAAGTAAGCAAACGACAAGTGTGGGATGTAGCTGCAGCTGACACCAAAGGATTGGAACAATGGTACAAAGCCCATAAAGCTGACTATGCATGGAAAGAGCCACGTTTTAAAGGTTTTGTGTTCCATTGCAAAAATGCGAAGGATGCCAAAGCTGTAAAAAAAATGCTTAAAAAATATGGCGATGGTGATTGGCGCAAAGAACTTAAACAACAGTTTAACAAAGATAGCGTAACTGTCTCAGTTAGCGGACCTTACCTTTGTTCTAAAGGCGAAAATGCCACAATTGATGTCTACGCATTTAAAACCGATGCCAAAGCTAAAACGCCTAAAGGCTATGTAATGAGTGGTGTTTGCGGCAAAGTCATGAAACAGCCTAAATCATATCTTGATGCAAAGGCGCAAGTTACAAGCGACTACCAACAAGAATGTGAAAAGAAATGGGTGGAACAACTGCGTAAACAGTTTACATTTAGTGTAAACGAGGATGTATTGAAAACTGTGAAGTAATAAACTCACTTATGAAAAAGAAAGTAATAGGAGCCTTGCTCTTGGCACTCACTCCCTTGTTGGCTACAGCTCAAAGTAATGTGGTAGACCAAATTATATGGGTGGTAGGCAATGAGCCTATTTTGCTATCGGATGTTGAGGAAACTCGCATTTCATCTGAAACAGCAGGTCAACCCATTGATAATCCTTATTGCACCATACCCGAACAAATTGCTGTAAACAAGTTATTTGTACATCAAGCTGAACTTGATAGTGTCTCAGTTAGCGAATCTGACATTATTAAAGGTGTGGATAGTCGTATCAATGACTTTATTCAAGTATATGGCTCACGCGAAGCTTTGGAGCAAATGTCGGGACGCACTATATCACAAATGCGCGAAAACCTTAAAAAGCAGTATCGCGAACAAATGATGGCCGATGAGGTGCGTCAAAAATTAACTAAGGACATTAAGGCTACGCCTGCCGAGGTTCGTGAGTTTTTTAAAAATACTCCACAGGATAGTTTACCCTTTATACCCACTCAAGTCGAAGTGCAAATTATCACTTCAACTCCAGCAGTTTCACGTGCTGAAGTTGAACGTATCGAAAACAAGCTTCGTGAATACGCTAACCGTGTAAACAAAGGCGAAGCCGACTTTTCAACCTTAGCTAAATTTTACTCTGAAGATGGTTCGGCACGTAATGGTGGTGAATTAGGTTACATGGGACGCAATCAGTTAGTGCCTGAATTTGCCAATGTGGCCTTTACACTAAATGACCCTAAAAAGGTTTCTAAGATTGTACGTAGCGAATATGGCTACCACATTATACAACTCATTGACAAAAAAGGAGATAAGGTGAATGTGCGACACATTTTGCTTAAGCCACATATTGACGAAAGTGAAATTGAGCATAGCATTGCACGTCTTGACTCTATTGCCAATGACATACGATCTAAGAAGTTCACCTTTGATGCTGCGGCTCAGGCTTTGTCTGACGATAAGGATACACGCAACAATCATGGCCTCATGGCTAATGTCAACCAACAAACGGGTAGCATTAGTTCGCGTTTTGAAATGAAAGACTTGCCACAAGACGTAGCTAAAGTGGTGGACACACTGAAAGTGGGTGAAATATCACGTGCTTTTCGAATGACAAACGATAAAGGTCAAGAGGTTTGCGCTATTGTTTTGCTCAAGAATCGCATTGAAGGACACCACGCGAGCATGACTGAAGATTTTCAGACGTTACGCGACGAAGTGGTTAACAAACGCAGTGAAGAGGCTATTGAACAATGGATTCAAGACAAAATTAAAACCACTTATATTCGCATTAGTCCCGAATGGCGCAATTGTCATTTTAAATACAAAGGGTGGATAAAGTAAGTGGGTGCTAAATAAGGGGAACACTTACTTATATAAAAAAGCGCTTGGCACATTTCATGATATAAGCAGAATGTGTCAAGCTCTTTTTGTATTAGTAGATTTCACAACCTTTACTTTTCATTAAAGGGGTGTTCTATAATTTAGTTTATATTGCTGAACATTCATTTTTATTTAGTTTGGCCGCTTTTACAGATCAAGCTAATTTATAGACATCCCTTCTAAACACAAAAGAAATTGAAAACAAAACAAATTATTTACATTACGCTCATTGTGGTAATGGCAAGTTCATTATTGCTTACCTTCATTGCCGACTATTTTAATCTATCCTTTGGCTTGGCTCAGTTTTTTCTGCATTGGGTTTCATCACCTGTAGCTTTAGCCATTGGTGTGGGTTTTGCTCTCTGTTTTGGTAAAGTTTATGCTGACTTTAATAAGGCCATGTCAAAACGCATGCTACAATATGCAGTCGTCGGCTTAGGATTTGGCATGAATGTAAACAAAGCTTTGGCTTCAGGTAGCGAAGGCATGATGTTTACTATTATCAGCGTATTTGGAACATTATTTTTAGGATGGGTGATTGGGCGCAAACTACTCAAGGTTGATGTGCAAACAAGTTATCTCATCAGTTCGGGAACAGCTATTTGCGGGGGATCAGCTATAGCGGCCACAGGATCTATTATTAAAGCTAAACCCGAAAGTATGTCTGTTGCCTTAGGCGTAGTGTTTGTGTTAAACGCTGTAGCTCTTTTCATATTTCCTTACATAGGCACATCATTGGGCATGACAATGAAAGAATTTGGCACATGGGCTGCTATTGCCATTCACGACACATCATCTGTAGTCGGAGCTGGAGCTGCATATGACCAACTGCACCCCGACTGGATGTCACAGCAAGGAGTAAGTGCACTTGAGGTTGCTACAACCATAAAATTGACACGTGCTTTATGGATTGTCGTTTTGGCTTTTATAACTCCACTTTTGTTTAAGGAATCAATACAAACTGATGGACATTCTAAGCCGTGGTACCAATGTATTCCACGATTTATCGTGTGGTTTATTCTTGTTATTTTTTTGAACACTTACATTTTCAGCAATGCCTCTCTATTAGGCAATCAGGCTGTTATGACAATGAACCAAGTGGGCTCAGCTATCAATAACCTCTCAAAACACATTATTACGCTATCGCTCTTTTTCATTGGGGCTTCTCTCACGCGCGACACTTTAAAAAGTGTAGGACTTCGCCCCTTCATACAAGGAATTCTTCTTTGGGTGAGTATTAGTATTCTCAGTTTAAGTTGGATTATGTGGTAGTTCAAATACACTTTTCTCTTTTTAAAGACTCATTTCAATACAAATTGAATGAGCCTTTTTTATACGGCTTATAGTTTCTGCTATTTTACAAACTCTACTCGCCTTGCACTACTTTGCTTCGCCAAGTTAGGCGGCGGCTCGGCAATGAAAATGCAAGTTTTTCAAACTTTCATTTTGCATTGCGCTCGCCTTGCACTACTTTGCTTCGCCAAGTTAGGCGGCGGCTCGGCAATGAAAATGCAAGTTTTTCAAACTTTCATTTTGCATTGCGCTCGCCTTGCACTACTTTGCTTCGCCAAGTTAGGCGGCGGCTCGGCAATGAAAATGCAAGTTTTTCAAACTTTCATTTTGCATTGCGCTCGCCTTGCACTAACTTTGCACCCAAAAGGAATAAAGTGAAAAGAATACTATTATATATATGTCTGCTCTTGGGATGCATGGCTTACGCAGTTCCCAACATTAATCAACATCGTAAAAAAAAGACTGTCATGAATGAGCGTATTGTGCTCAAACATGCTGACAACTTACGATTTTCTGAGAACGAAATGAATGGTGCCCAACGCCTAAGCGGAAACGTGGTGTTAGCACACGCTGGCATGGTGATGCATTGCGATAGTGCCGTACTATATGAAGCTTCACAAACTTTTGATGCTTTTGGCAAAGTTCATATCGTACAAGGTGACACACTCACTCTTAAGGGAGATAGACTACACTACGATGGCGAAACCCAAATTGCCGAAATGCGTAAAAACGTAATATTGTTGCACCGCAAACAAATTTTGCGCACTGATAGCCTTAATTATGACCGTATATATAACACGGGGTATTACTTTAACGGAGGTGAACTAATTGATGGTAAGAACCACCTTACATCCGATTGGGGTGAATACCATACTGACACGCGCAAAGCTTCTTTTAACTATAATGTTGAACTAAAAAGCCCTAAATTCAGACTTCTCACTGATACGCTTCACTACAACACAACATCAAAATGGGCTGAGATAGTTGGTAAATCAAACATTTATTCAGGTAAAGACCGCATTTACACAGAGCATGGATTTTACAACACGCAAACTGAAAATGCAAAACTACTCAAAGGAACAAAAGCCTTTGGACGTGACCGCATTATGCAGGGTGATACCGTTTTTTATAACAAAAAGAAAGGCATCATGGAGGCATTTAACCATGTAACCTGCGAAGACATTAAAAACAAAAATATATTGACAGGTGATTATGCCTGGTACAACGAAAACACAGGTGAAGCCATGGCTACTAAAAAGGCTTTGGCACGAGACTATTCACAAGGTAAAGATACACTCTACGTACATGCCGACACTTTGCGCATGTACACCTATAATATAAAGACTGATTCCGTATATCGCGTTTTACATGGCTATTTTCATGCACGCGCTTATCGCAAAGACATGCAAATGGTTGCTGACTCTTTAGTATTTAGCACACTTAGCAATAAAGTCACGCTTTACCGCGACCCGATAGTGTGGAGTGATAATAGGCAAATTGTTGGCGAGGAAATCAATGCTTACCTAAACGACTCTACTATTGACTCCATATACGTTGACCGACAAGCTCTCATGGTTGAACAAGTGGACTCTACTCATTTTAATCAAGTAGCTGCACAACAAATGCGTACTTACTTTGATTCAAAAGGTGAAGTCTGCGAAAATCAAGCCATAGGTAATGTGCATGTAGTAAATTATCCATTAGAGCGCGATAGCACTATTCTTTACCAAAACTACGTAGAAACAGCTAAGGCTCGCATGTTTATGGTCAATCGTAAACTGACAAAAATATGGGCTCCTGCCTCACATGGCTATTTTTATCCCTTAGGGCTTGCCCCTAACGACCGCACAAAATTAGACGGATTTGCGTGGTTTGATTACATACGTCCTACGGGGCCTAATGATGTGTTCAACTGGCGAGGTAAAAAGAGCGGAACAACTCTTAAGCCATCTATTCGACGCGAAGCACCATTACAAAAACTTTAAAAAAGAAGAATTTAATACATACAAACGAGATATCATGTCAGACATTATACATCTTTTGCCCGATTCTGTAGCCAATCAAATTGCTGCTGGTGAAGTGATTCAACGCCCCGCATCTATGATCAAAGAGTTGGTTGAGAATTCGCTCGATGCAGGAGCCACCCATGTTCAAGTGGTGGTTGAAGACGCTGGCAAAACACTCGTGCAAGTAATAGACAATGGTTGTGGCATGAGCGAAACAGATGCGCGCATGGCTTTTGAACGACATGCTACATCTAAAATTCAACAAGCAACCGACCTGTTTGCTTTACGCACCATGGGATTCCGTGGCGAAGCCTTAGCTTCAATTGCTGCTGTAGCACAAGTAGAATTGCGCACTAAGCAAAAGGGACAAGATTTGGGAACTTGCATTAACATTGAAGGCTCTAAGGTCGTTAATCAAGAACTCATTAATTGCCCTGTAGGTGCTAACTTTGCTGTTCGCAACTTATTTTTTAATATTCCAGCCCGTCGCAAGTTCTTAAAGTCAAACCAAACAGAACTCTCAAACATCATGACAGAGTTTGAGCGCATTGCTTTGGCTCATCCCGACATAGCCTTCACTCTTCATTCAGGTGGAAGTGTTGCACTTGACCTCGCTGCAGGAAACTTTAGACAACGCATTGTGGGCATTTTTGGTAGACGCATCGATAAGAGCCTTGTCCCTATTGAGGTGAAAACGACCTTGGCACACATCAGTGGGTTTGTTGGCATGCCTACAGCTGCTCGACGTAAAAACGCACACCAATACCTCTTTGTTAATGGACGATTTATGCGTCACCCTTACTTTGCCAAAGCCATACAAACGGCTTATGAACGACTCATTCCTGAAGGGCAACAAGTTCCCTTCTTCATAAAATTTGAAGTTGACCCTGCTCGTATTGATGTTAACATACATCCAACAAAGACTGAAATTAAATTTGAAGATGATAGTGCTATCTTTCAAATTCTATTAGCAGCCGTTCGCGAATCATTGGGAAAATATGGTGCCGTGCCTGCCATTGATTTTGACACCGAAGGCCAACCTGATATTCCCACTTTTAAATCCAACTTTAGCGAACCAACAGCCATAGCTCCCCCACAAATACACATCAACACGTCATTCAACCCATTTAGCAACTCAGACAACTCCGCTCCATCAACTGATAATGCGAACGACGTACACAATAATTCGTCAACATTTACATCCAGCTACCATTCAAAAACAGCAAGCACACCTATCGACTGGCAGCGTGTGTATGAAAACGCACAAAACAAAATACCAAGTAACCAAGCGTTTCAACCTGACGAAAAAAACACCCCATCTGATGAAATAGCAATTGTCAGCCATTACCAAGATAAAAATGAGCTAGATGCAACTAACGAACAACCAACTACCCCCAGCTCTGATCTAAATCAACTCTACAGCTTTGAACCTCAAACAATACAAGAGGTTTGGAGTGAGAAAAAAGTAGGCGACCTGTTACAATATCAAGGCCGCTACATCGTCACAGCACTACACAATGGGTTGGCTTTAATTGACCAACATCGCGCGCACATACGCATTCTTTACGAACGCTACATGCGACAACTGCAGGCTCATAAAGCACCCTCACAACGCATGTTATTTGCCGAAACATTATCAGTGTCACCATCTGAGGGCATTATTCTTGAACAAATACTACAACAACTACATGAAGTAGGCTTTGAAATTACACATGAGAAAGATGCCCCATCAAACACCTATACCATAATAGGTGCACCCATGGGAACAGAGGGCATATCGCCCACGACACTCATTAGTAACATATTAGCTGATGCCGTTAATGGGCAGGCCAACGCTGCTGAAACAATAGGACACATCATAGCGCTATCAATGGCACAAAAGGTGGCCATGCCCCATGGAGAATTACTCAGTGCAAAAGAAATGAACCACTTGCTTGAACAACTATTTTTGTGCCAAAATTCCAACTTCACACCTAACGGTGCCCCCATCTATATACTTATAAACCCTGAAAAGATGTTGTGATATTTTATCCAATAAACCTTTTTACTCCATAAAAAGTTTATTCAAGTTTACAAAAGCAGTCGATTTTTAGCACTAAAGCTAATTTTTCTGCAAAAAAGTTGCAATGAATTAGTACTATTTCTTACCTTTGCAACATACATGCAGTGAAATATTGAGCATCATATTCACCACATGTAAACTAAAATATTGCACAAAAAGAAAATAAAATAATATATTAATAGTTTCAAATCATCTAGTTATGAAAAAATTAATGATTGCACTTGCCTTTGTAGGTCTTGCATCGACCACAACGGCTATGGCTCAGGACACCGAAGTTCCTAGCAAGAAGTATAGTGTAGCCACCAACTCATTCTGGGCCAATTGGTTTGTAAGCGCAGGTGTATCTGGTACAGCCTATTACACTTCACAAGAACATGGCGTTAGCAATAACCCTTTCAGCGACAAGCGTGGAACCATTGGATTCACAGTAGCCGTTGGTAAATGGTTTACTCCAGGTCTTGGCCTTCGTACTAAATTTGACCTTATTAAGGGCAAGCAAGTTAACTCTGAAACAAGCCACCCTCTTTATACTGCAATGAACGTACACGAAGACGTTATGTTTAACCTTTCAAACATGTTCTGCGGTTATAACGAAAAGCGCGTTTGGAACTTTATTCCTTACGTAGGTATTGGTGTTTCAACTAAGTGGAACGAAGGTAAAAATGCTGATATCTACTACACAGCAGGTTTGTTGAACAACTTCCGCGTAAGCAAGCACGTACAAATCTTTGCTGATCTTAGCGTAGGTGCTACTGAAGGTTCAC
>URDV01000010.1 GCA_900546605.1 uncultured Prevotella sp. | reverse complement strand
TACTATGCTCATGTGCCATTGAGTACTATGCTCATGTGCCATTGAGTACTATGCTATCTATTGAATAGAATGGTATATTGGTTAGAATATGGGTATATGAGATAACATTTTTACTGATACAAGACATTTCATAGCGCCAAAAAATGATGTCGCTATATAAAATAGGCGCATTTTTTATAAACTATATAACCTTAATTTGCATTATTTACACAAATCTATACCGTTTACCCGCCGTATTCTCTTCTTTACACCCCAACAGTCCCTCCTTTATTCCCATTATTTTACTATCAAATTACGTAATTACGTCTATTTAATAAGTCAATATTTCCGAAAATCGGTATTTAAATTTATTGCTGTGCGCTAAAAGTTTTCGACCGAAAAATTAGGGCTGGATTTCTCGCTTGGAATTCAGTCCTTTTTAATTACTTTTGTTTTTGTAAAATATAACCGTAACTATAAACAAAGGCACACATTTTAACGGACAGTTCCCTTTGCCAGAATGGCAAACAAGTTGAGATAATAACAAAGATGATATTTGAACTTTGTTATATAGAAGCACAATATATCGGAATACGGAAATGGAAGGAGATGCTTAGGAAAAATAAAGAAAATGCACAAAATACTATTTATCAAACGATGTTAATTTACAGATTCTCTTGAGCGTGTTGTAACACTCACACCATGAGCCAAACAAAAATGCATTTCTGCTTCAATATTGGGACAATGTTAGCTGAGTTGCTGAAAGAACACATGGCGTTCAGCTGGTGTACATATGATGGGACTAGAAACAAGCAATTTGAACATGCATGTTGGTTGTGGCAAATGGTACAAAAGCTATACCCTACAAACCTTCCATTGGCCCTTGGGGCATATTTTGCAAAACTGGCACTTGAATATCGACCGCCCTACCTCATGTCACAACAAAACGTAAGAATTAGCTCTAAAAGCATAGTTTTATGCCATCACACAATGTTAATAGCACACTTTTTTGTAAGCATAATAATACGCAATCAAACATTTTGCATTATATTTGCAATCGAAAAAGACGAAATGATAGTATTCATATCATTTATTTGCCAAAATTCAACTTTTAATTGACAACCCAAAATGACAAGAGCAATGATATACAACTTGGACATGATTCGTGCTTTTTATGCCACCTATGAAGAACGCATCAAGAAGGCACGCATTAGCATCAATCACCCTATGACCTATGCTGAAAAAGTATTGTACGCACACCTTGCTAACAACAACATTCCACGAGGAGGTTTTGTTCGCGGCAAAGATTATGCGCAATACAATCCCAACAGAGTATGCATGCAAGATGCTACAGCTCAAATGGCCATTCTGCAATTTATGAATGCACGACGTGAAAGTACAGCCGTTCCAAGTACCATACATTGCGATCACTTGATTCAAGCCTATAAGGGTGCTGAACACGATTTGCCCGCTGCATGCCAGAGCAATGGCGAAGTGTATGCCTTTTTGAAATCGGCTGCACAACGATATGGCATGGGATTTTGGGGGCCTGGAGCTGGCATTATTCACCAAGTTGTACTTGAAAACTATGCTTTCCCTGGTGGCATGATGGTAGGAACAGACTCACACACACCTAATGCAGGAGGTTTGGGTATGGCTGCCATTGGTGTGGGAGGTGCCGACGCAGTTGACGTTATGGTGGGCACCCCATGGGAACTGAAAGTGCCACGATTAATTGGTGTGAGACTTACAGGCAAATTGTCGGGATGGGCCTCAGCTAAAGATGTAATTCTGCACTTAGCTGGCAAATTAACTACCAAGGGGGGAACTAACGCTATCATTGAATACTTTGGACCTGGTGCCGAAACATTACCTGCAACGGGTAAAGCCACCATTTGTAACATGGGAGCTGAAGTGGGAGCTACTACTTCAATATTTGCCTATGACAGACAAATGCACGATTACCTTGAAGCTACAGGGCGACACGAAGTGGCTGCAATGGCTGATAAAGTAAGCCATGAATTGCAAGCTGACGATGAGGTATTGACTCATCCCGAAAAATACTTTGATGAATTCATCACCATACATTTGGATGAGATTTGTCCTTATGTTAATGGTCCTTTTACACCCGATGCAGCTTGCACTGTAAGCCATATGCCACAAAGGGTTGAAAAGGAGGGGTACCCCTCAAAGGTAGAGGTATGCTTAATAGGCTCGTGCACCAATTCTTCATACCAAGACATGGCCCGCGCTGCATCAGTTATCAAAGCCTTTCATAGTCAAGGCTTGCAGCTTAAGGCTGAACTTATTGTTTGTCCAGGTTCTGAGTTAGTACGTGCCACAGCAGAGCGTGATGGTATTCTTGACACATTTAGAAGCGTAGGAGCTACTATCATGACAAATGCGTGTGGTCCCTGCATTGGGCAGTGGAAGCGTATTACTGACGACAACACACGTCGTAATAGTATTGTTACCTCATTTAACCGCAACTTTGCCAAAAGAGCTGATGGCAATCCCAACACGCATGCGTTTATTACATCACCTGAAGTGGCCATTGGCTACGCCTTTACAGGTTCTTTATTAGAGCACCCTTCATTTAGCCTGGGCTGGCCTACATTCAGTCCTGAAGGTGATGCGCTACCACAACACGGATATTGTGCTAAGAAAGATACAATGATGGCATGTAAGCCCTCATATAATATTGCCTCCGACAGCAATGTTGAAGTTGCTATTAACGACAAGAGTGAACGTTTGCAACGTCTGGAACCCTTTGCTCCCTGGGATGGTAAAGACTTTGTACAATTACCTTTGCTCATCAAGGTTAAAGGTAAATGCACAACCGACCACATTTCGATGGCTGGTCCTTGGTTACGTTTCCGTGGCCATTTACAAAACATTTCGCACAACATGTTATTAGGTGCGGTGAATGCTTTCAGTGGAATGGCTGGGCAAGTAACTGACCGCATAGATGGTCAGCTACATGAGGTGTGGCAAACAGCCGAGCATTACCGCAACAAACTAGGAGGCAGCATCGTTGTAGCCGAAGATAATTATGGCGAAGGTTCAAGCCGTGAACATGCAGCTATGGAACCCCGCTATTTAGGTGTCAAGGTAGTTTTGGCCAAAAGCTTTGCACGTATACATGAAACAAACTTAAAGAAACAAGGAGTATTGGCTCTCACCTTTGCCCATGCTGACGACTACAACAAAATAGCAGAGGGCGATACCTTTGACGTGGCTTGTGCAGCAATGGCCGTAGACACGCCCATCAGCATCACCATACATCATGCTGATGGTAGCTGCGACAGCATAATGGCTCGCCACACCTACAATGAATTGCAGATAAAATGGTTTAAAGCGGGATCAGCATTAGCAGCTCTTTAAAACTAAAGGGATGTTCTATAAGTTAGTTCATAGAACACCCCCAAAGAGTTAAGTAAGTATTCAAAAATATTTTATATTATTGATAGATTTCATTTTCACATTGAATGCCTACTTATCTGATTTAGCTTCACATTATCATTATACATAAGCACTTGATTTGTCAAAACTTATCAACCTGCTCATAACAATCATTTTTTAATAAGACTATTATGGCTGATAATAAAATTGATATACTTGCTGATGGTAAATTGTTGGTACCCGACCATGTTGAAGTACCTTTCATAACGGGCGATGGCATTGGGGTTGAAATTATGCCTGCCATGCAACAGGTTATTGATTCTGCCTTGAAGGCCACTTATAAAGGCAAAAAACAAATTTTATGGAAGGAAGTGGCTGCTGGGCAACATGCCTATGACACTTTGGGCACCTATTTGCCCGATGAAACACTACAAGCCTTTGCCACCTACCACGTAGGCATTAAAGGGCCGCTAACCACCCCCGTTGGTGGAGGCATTCGTTCGCTCAATGTGGCCATGCGTCAAGGACTCGACCTGTATGTGTGCTTGCGTCCTGTGCGTTGGTTTAAGGGGATAGAATCACCTGTTAAGCATCCTGAGCGTGTAAACATGGTGGTTTTTCGCGAAAACACAGAGGATATTTATGCAGGCATTGAGTGGAAGGCTTGTTCACGCGAAGCACGCATGTTTTATGAGTTCTTGCACGATGAAATGGGGGTTAGCAAAGTACGTTTCCCCGAGAGTTCTGCCTTTGGCGTAAAACCTGTATCAGCTGAAGGTTCTAAGCGATTAGTAAAAGCGGCTTGCCAATATGCCATAAACCAAGGCAGCAACCACGTTACGCTTGTGCATAAAGGCAACATTATGAAGTTTACTGAAGGGGGCTTCAAAAATTGGGGCTACGAGGTAAATGCTGATGCCTTTGACAACAAGGTTCGCATGGATGACTGCATTTGCGATGCCTTTTTGCAAAATGCTTTGCTTAAGCCTAAGGCTTATGATGTTATTGCTACCATGAACCTCAATGGCGACTACATTTCAGACATGTTGGCAGCACAAGTGGGAGGCATTGGCATTTCACCGGGTGCCAACATTAACTATGAAGCTGGACGCGCAGTTTTTGAGGCTACACATGGTACCGCCCCCGACTTAGCTGGAACCAACCAAGCTAATCCTTGTTCACTTATTTTGTCTGCCGTCATGATGTTGGAACACATGGGTTGGAATGAAGCGGCTCAACGCGTTACTGCTGCACTTGAGTGCTTATTTGAGAAGGGATATGCCACAGCCGATTTAGCTCGCTTTATGGACAATGGACATGCGTTGGGAACAAAAGAATTTGCCGCTGCCTTGAGCGAAGACATTGACAATTAAACAAATGCCACATGACTGACAAAAAAGAATATTTAATATACAAACTTGCCGATAACATGAAGAGTTGCATTAAAATTGATGCAGAACTCTTCAGAAAGCTCGATGTTAAGCGTGGCTTACGTAATGAAGATGGCACGGGTGTGTTAGTAGGACTAACCAACATTGGTAATGTGGTAGGCTATGAGCGAACAGCCGAGGGACTCACTCCTATTGAGGGAAAACTCTACTTTCGTGGCTATGAAATATCTGACTTGGTGCACGCTGTGCTAAAGGAGGAACGTTTTGGCTACGAAGAGATTGCTTATTTACTACTTTCTGGCCGATTGCCCGATGCTGAGGAGTTGGAACAATTTAGACGTTTGCTTGTTGACAACATGCCTCTCATGTCAAAAACGACCCTTAACATTGTGGAGCTTGAGGGCAGTGACATTATGAACATTTTGGCGCGTAGTGTGCTTGAACTCTACACTTACGATAATAATCCTGATGACATTTCGCGCGACAATTTAATGCGCCAAAGCATTGAACTCATTTCAAAATTTCCCACTATTATAGCCTACGCTTACAACATGCTACGACATAAAACGTTGGGACGCTCCTTGCACATTCGTCACCCCAAAGAGGGTTTTTCGCTTGCCGAAAACTTTCTGTACATGTTGTTAGGCAATCACTATACGCCACTCGATGCTCGCACACTCGATTTGCTACTTATTCTGCAAGCTGAACATGGTGGTGGTAACAACTCCACCTTCACGGTGCGCGTAACATCGTCTACTTGCACAGACACCTACTCCTCAATTGCAGCTGGCATTGGCTCGCTCAAAGGTCCTAAACATGGTGGTGCCAACATTCGCGTTCATCACATGATTGAGCATCTTAAACAAAACATTAGACATTGGGATGATGATGCTGAAATTAGCCGATACTTGCACAAAATTGTAAAGAAAGAGGCTTATGATGGTACAGGACTCATTTATGGCATAGGCCACGCGGTTTACACCTTATCTGACCCTCGTGCAGTTTTGTTAAAAGAGATGGCTCGCCGACTGGCTGAAGAAAAAGGACGCACGGAGGAATTTGAATTTATGGAGCGCATTGAAAAATTATCGGTAGAGGCCATTTATGACATTAAGGGACGTGGCAAGAACCTCTGCGCCAACGTCGACTTTTACTCAGGTTTTGTATATGACTTAATTGGCTTACCTATTGAAATTTACACTCCACTTTTTGCCATGGCACGTATTGTGGGTTGGTGTGCGCATCGTAATGAGGAATTAGGCTTTGTAGGACGTCGTATCATTCGCCCTGCTTATCGTTGTGTGGCTGAGTTAAAAAATTATGTACCTGTAAATGAAAGATAACGAGCATCTTTGTTCTTCATTAAGTAGATGTTCATTTTGTAAAATACGTTCATAATAATAGTGCAGGAAGTAAACCATTGTTCTTACTTACTGCACTATTATTTTACTGAATGAATTCCACTTGAAGTGGTTTCATTTTCATGCCGAATTCTTTGCGTAACTTTTCAAACAATGCCATGGTGTCTTTGGCAAACCCCTGCCCTTTCCAACTGCTGGTATTGGTTATTAACACCCAACATTGATGGGTGTCAGGATAACGCACAACTAAAGCACTTGAACCCGAAAGCGTGCCCGTACGCGTCCAAGGCTTACCCTTGGGGGTAAAATTCCAACCTATTGAAAAGTGATGTTCTCCCTTATCCTCGGTCATTGTTTTTACCGAAGTCTCGCTCAATATGTCGGGATAATGTTTATCGCCATCAATGGCTGAAACAAAGTGACAGAGTTCGGCAGCCGATGCACACCAAGCACCTGCACCAGCTGAGCTGGTAATGTCGTTCTCGCCATAGCACTTTACCACCATACGGCCACTATTGTTGTACTCATAAATGGGTTCGGCCTCTTTGTGCATGTAATACTTCACCTCATTAGGGTGTCGGTTATTGTAATAATTGCCTGCTATTTTAAACCCAAAGCAGCCAGCAGGATAGAGTACTTGTCGCTGTATGAACTGCTCATAAGGTTGCCCTGAACATTTTTCAATAACCATTGACAATAGTAAGTATCCTATATTGCAATACTTTTGCATGTCGCCACCAGGTTCATAGCCCAACCTACGCTTTAGCACAATGCGCAGCAAGGTGCGGTGGTCAGGGGGAGTAGACAAATGGTTCTGCATCATAATGTAGCGTGTTGAAAAAACTGGGTCACCCGCTGCACGTGTAAAGCCTGCCTTGTGACGCAGCAAGTCTTCAATTGTTATATTAAAATATCGCTTATCAGTAATAACATTGGTATATGCCGTATCATTCAACACTGCATGTGGACCAAACACATGATCAGTCAGACGCAACTTACCCATTTCGCATAAGCGCATGATGCCCGTGGCTGTTATTAGTTTTGACACCGAAGCTATACGTAATATATTGTAGGGTTGCATGAGTTGTTGTTTTTCCTTTTCAGCCCATCCATAGCCCTTGGCATACACCAATGAATCATTGCGCGAAACAGCCAATTGTGCGCCATTTATTTCCCAGCGCTTTAAATATTTCGTTATCATGCTGTCCATGCGTGCTGAGCCATCAAACACAGATCTATCATTTTTTAAAGAATCGTTGATGTGAGGCAACACCTCCTCAGGGTTCTGTGCCAATGTTTTTTGGTAGTTTTCACTATTGCAATGACGCACCCACATAATGGGCACACCAATCATTATAATCAACACTACGATAAGGCGAATAACTTTACGTTTGCTCACCCTTCTTCCTCTTTTCTTCGTTCTTTGTTTTTGTGTCATCACTTTTTCTTAACGAATAATATGCTTAATAAGGCCGATATGGCCAAGAGCATAGGATAGTATAAATAAGGAATTATTTTTACCGGACTAACCAATGCCAGTCCGCTTGCCATTAACAATTGCGCCCCATAGGGAATGAGACCTTGCACCACACATGAGAATATATCAAGCAGACTGGCCGCGCGCCGTTTATCAACCCCATAACGATCACTGATATCCTTTGTTATAGAGCCGACAGAAAGTATGGCTACCGTATTATTTGCAGTACAACAATTAGTGAGAGCTACCAATGCCGATATGCAACATTCTGCTCCACGTGTGCTATGTACACGACGTGTTAGCGCACGCACTAAATAAGTTACGCCTCCACCCTTGCGCACCACAGCTAATAAGCCACCAGCCATCATAGAGATGAGTATTAAATCGCCCATACCTGTTATACCCTTAGCCATTGACAAAAGCCATCCTTGTAGGGTGTAACCACCATCGGCAATTCCTACAATGCCTGTCAACATTAGTCCTAAAGTTAGAACCAACAATACATGCAAGCCACAAAGGGCTGTTATCAACACAACGGCATAAGGTAACACACGCCATAAGTGTATTTCACCTTGTGACACATACCCCCCTTGACCACTACCCTGCCCCAAACAAACATATACTATAAAGCACAATATGGCAGCAGGAAGAACTAAACGAAAGTTGGTGCGAAACTTATCACGCATAGAGCAACCTTGTGTTCGCGTGGCAGCCACCGTAGTATCTGAAATAAATGACAAATTGTCACCAAAGAAAGAACCGCCCACTACCGCAGCTACCATAAGCGGTAACGTGATACCTGTTCGCGTAGCTAATTCAGCAGCCACGGGTACAAGGGCTACTATCGTGCCTACAGACGTGCCTATGCATATAGACACAACACACGCAGCAAGGAATAAACCTGCCAACAAGATGTTACTGGGCAATATTTTGAGGGTTAAATCAACAGTTGCTGTCACAGCTCCCATATCTTTCGCCGATGAAGCAAAGGCGCCTGCTAAAATAAAAATCCACACCATTAGCAGCAATTCACTATTGCCTGCTCCATGTGAAAAGGCTTTTACACGCTCCTCAACACTATAGCCACGCAGAGTAAGCAAAGAGCCCATGCCAGCTATTAAAAAAACAATGGTCATGGGCACACTTGAGAAATCGCCCATTAACCACCCCATACCTGCCATTAATATCGCTAATAATACTAAGGGCATAAGTGCTAACCAACCTCGACGTGGGGGACGGAGCCGACGGTCTTCACGCTTTTTTGTAATCATTCTTTTTGCATTTGAGTGCAAAGTTAAAAAATAATATGTACCTTTGCGCATAGTTGAATGGGCTAATTTGCTCATTGGTTATTGAAGTTGTCTAAACTTTTATGAATTTCAAGGTTTGCCTTTATTTTTTAATTAAGATAGGCTGCACCTCGGTATAGATGGCAAGCGAGTTTGCATTTTTGCTCTCGGCTTTGCACTATCTTCAAGACGATTTTAGGACTTGAAGAGGCCGTGTAGTGAGCTACATGACCGATAAAAGGCATTAAAGAGGTCAAGAAGAAAGATGAAGATTGATTTCAGAAGAAATAAAAGTATTGAATTTTACTTTGTCAGAAAAATTTAGACCAGTTTCAAAACTAATCTTCGTCAGAAAACTTAAGACGAATTCATTAAAAGAGCTATTACTCATCAACACACTCATGAATATTTACTTTACAAGCAAAATCACACAATATCATGCTTAAGCAATTTATCAACGGCCGCATTCTCACACCACAGGGATGGTTAGAGGGCGGTTCTGTTATCGTTGAAGGCAACAAAATTAAAGCCGTAGCTAACTGCGACTTACACGTAGAAGGAGCTGAAACCATTGATGCTAAGGGGTGCGCAATTGTTCCTGGTGGCATTGAAATGCACGTTCATGGTGGTGGAGGACGCGACTTCATGGAAGGCACTGAAGAAGCTTTTCGTGTTGCAGTAAATGCACACATGAAGCACGGTACAACCTCTATTTTCCCAACTCTGTCGTCATCAACTGTCCCCATGATTGAAGCTGCCTGCGAGACATGTGACAAGTTGATGGCTGAAGAAAATAGCCCCATCCTAGGATTGCACCTTGAAGGCCCTTACTTTAACCCAGCACAAGCTGGTGCTCAAATTCCTGAATGGATTAAGGCTCCCGTTGCTGAAGAATACGAACCCTTGCTCGAAAAATACAAGTGTTTGAAACGTTGGGATGAAGCTCCTGAACTTCCTGGTTCGGTAGAATTTATCACGGCATGCCGCAAACATGGTGTACTGCCAGCTATTGCTCACACGCGCGCTAAATATGAAGACGTTGTAGCTGGACACGATGCGGGTATGACTCATGCCACACACTTCTACAATGCGATGCCTGTAGTTTACAAAAATCGTGAATTCAAAGTTCCTGGTACGGTTGAAAGCATTTTTGCCCTTGAAGACATGACGGTTGAAATGATTGCTGATGGCATTCACGTTCCTCCCGTAATGTTACGTATGATTTATCAAATCAAGGGTGTTGAAAAAACAGCTCTCATCACTGACTCTTTGGCTTGCGCTGCAACTGAAGGCAATGCGGCTTTTGACCCTCGCGTAATTTTGGAAGATGGGGTGTGCAAATTGGCTGACCGCTCAGCCTTAGCAGGTTCTATCGCTACAATGGATCGTTTGATTCGCACCTGCGTTCAGCAAGCTAACATTCCTTTGGCCGATGCATGCCGCATGGCAAGCGAAACTCCTGCAAAGATTATGGGTGTGTTTGATCGCAAGGGATCACTTGAGGCGGGCAAGGATGCTGACCTCATGATGTTTGATGAGGACTTGAAACTTACCTACGTTATGCAAATGGGTAACGAGGTTACAAACGAACTCTAAACTTTATCTGCGTAAAACGTAGTTAAGCGTGATGTACTTTAACTATAGCCTCATCACGCCATTCTGGGTTTACCCTTAAGAATTTATCATAACGGACAAGCGTATCATGTATGATGCACTTGTCCGTTTTTTGCTGAAGTTGGCTCATAACAACGTTTTGCAGCAAAACACACAAGGCGGTTGAAAATAAATTCGTAATTTCGCATAAAAGAAGCAAAATTAAAATATGACGCCATTACTCGACATACAACATCTGACCAAGCGGTTCGGTGCACTTGAACTATTTAATGACATTAGTTTTTCAGTTGCTGAAGGACAAAAGGTGGGACTTATAGCTCACAATGGAGCTGGCAAAAGTACGTTGCTCAACATTCTATCAGGCAAAGAAGATTACGATGAGGGTAACATTGTTACACGTCGTGATGCTAACATTGCCATTTTGGAACAAAGCCCCGTATTTGAGCCTAGAACAACTGTTATAGACGCTTGTTTTCAACGCGCGGGTGAGCTATCATCACTCATCAGTCAGTATGAGCAATGCTTAACCACACCAGGCAATCCTGGTTTGAGTGAGTTAATTGACGAAATGGAACGACGTAATGCTTGGGACTTTGAGCTACGTGCTAAACAAATTCTGTCAAAACTTGATATTACTAATTTCACACAGCCTATTGATGAACTTTCGGGTGGACAGCTCAAGAGGGTGGCATTAGCCAATGTGTTGATGGCTGACCCCGACCTCTTGGTGCTTGATGAACCTACTAACCACTTAGATCTTTCTATGATTGAATGGTTAGAGGATTATTTGCAACGCACCACCAAAGCTCTGCTCATGGTTACACACGACCGATACTTCCTTGACAATGTATGTCAAAGTATCTTAGAGTTGGACGATAGCACACTCTATAGCTATGCAGGCAACTACGAATATTACCTTGAAAAGCGTGAACAACGCATTACCGCACAGAATGCTAACATAGCACGTGCCAACAATCTATATCGTAAAGAATTAGATTGGATGCGACGTATGCCTTGTGCCAGAGGCACAAAGGCTCGCTACAGGAAAGAGGCTTTTGTGGAGTTAGAGCAACGCGCCAAACAACGTCGAGAGGAACGAGCAGCACGTTTAGAGGTTAAAAGCGGTTACATTGGTAGCAAAATTTTTGAAGCTGATTATGTAAGTAAAGCTTTTAACATTCCGAGTGATAATGGTGAATCGCACAAGAAGATCATTCTCGACAACTTTTACTACAACTTCTCACGCTACGAAAAGATGGGCATTGTGGGAGGCAACGGTACTGGCAAGAGTACTTTTATAAAGTTGCTCTTAGGCTTAGAAAAACCTGACACTGGGCAATTTGTTGTAGGTGAAACGGTTCGATTTGGCTATTTTTCACAAGAAGGCATGTCGTTTAATGAACAAGACAAAGTAATCGATGCCGTTCGGAAACATGCTGAATACATTGACTTAGGTAATGGCAAGCACCTAACTGCTATGCAGTTCTTAACGCACTTTTTGTTTCCGCCAGCTCGTCAACAAGATTATATTTATAAGCTATCGGGGGGTGAACGACGTCGTTTGCAACTTTGCACCGTGCTAATGAAGAATCCCAACTTTTTGGTTCTTGACGAGCCTACCAACGACCTTGACATTGCTACGCTACAGATTCTCGAAGAATACTTGCAGGATTTCAAGGGATGTGTCATTGTTGTAAGTCACGACCGCTATTTTATGGACAAAGTGGTAGACCATTTATTGGTGTTTAATGGCGAAGGTAAGATTGATGACTTTCCAGGTAATTACTCTGAATACAGAGCATGGAAATCACTACGCGAACATGAAGAGCTGGCGGAAAAACAAGTTATCAAAAAGCAAGATAATGGCAACGCTCCTACCAAGCAAAACACCTGGGGCGGAGAGAAGAAACGTAAGCTATCATTTAAAGAAAGACAAGAACTCAAACAATTAGAAACAGACATTGAACAATTAGAAACTGAGAAAAAAGCCATTGAAGAGGGGCTATGCTCTGGCACATTAAGCGTAGAAGATTTAACTGAAAAGAGCAAACGTCTGCCCGTATTAAATGAAGAGTTAGATGAAAAGTCAATGCGATGGCTTGAACTTAGTGAAATTGAAGAATAATTGGCATTAACATGAAACCTTTAGCTGAACGTCTACGCCCCACTACACTTGATGAATATATAGGGCAAAAACATTTGGTGGGGAATGGAGCTGTGCTTAGACAAATGATTGATTCGGGCCATATTTCCTCCTTTATACTGTGGGGCCCTCCTGGAGTAGGGAAAACTACTTTGGCTAAAATCATTGCGCAACAATTAGACACTCCCTTCTACACCCTATCGGCTGTTAATAGTGGTGTGAAAGAAGTACGCGAGGTAATAGACAAGGCAAGCAACAACCGATTCTTTAACCAACAAAGCCCCATACTCTTTATTGACGAAATACATAGGTTTTCAAAATCGCAACAGGACTCGCTCTTAGCTGCAGTTGAAACGGGAGCTATTACGCTTATTGGTGCCACTACAGAGAATCCTTCATTTGAGGTTATACGTCCATTACTTTCGCGTTGTCAAGTGTATGTGCTTAAAAGTTTAGAGAAACAGGATCTTGAAGAATTACTTCAACGCGCACTTACTAAAGACTTGATTTTAAAGGATCGTCATATTGAGATTAAAGAAACAGAAGCCTTGTTCAGATATAGTGGAGGAGATGCCCGTAAGCTATTAGGCATTCTTGACCTTGTGACGTCTTCAGCCCCCACAGGCCCATTGGTTATTGACAATAAAACCATCACGGAACATTTGCAACAAAATCCCTTAGCCTATGACAAAGAGGGGGACATGCATTATGACATCATATCGGCCTTTATTAAGAGTATACGAGGCAGTGACCCTGATGCTGCTCTATACTGGTTAGCACGCATGATTGAAGGGGGCGAAGACCCTAAATTCATTGCCCGACGCTTGGTTATATCAGCTGCCGAGGACATTGGCTTAGCTAATCCTAACGCACTGCTACTAGCCAACGCTGCATTTGACGCTGTAGCAAAAATAGGCTGGCCTGAGGGACGAATACCTCTGGCTGAAGCTACTGTATACTTGGCTACAAGTGCTAAAAGTAATTCTGCCTACATTGGCATCAATAAAGCCTTACAGTTGGTGAAGCAAACTGGTAACCAGCCTGTACCTCTGCACATTCGCAATGCTCCGACCCAATTAATGGCTGAATTGGGCTACCATGACGGTTACCTATACCCGCATGATTTTCCGAATAACTTTGTTCAACAACAATACCTACCCGATGCACTTAAGAATGTTGTGTTATGGAATCCATGCAACAATGCACATGAGAATGTGAGTAAAGACCGCATGAACACTTTTTGGACAAACAAAAGGAGATAGAAACCACCATCTAAAACTCAAATACAATATACATAATGTCAGTTATTATAATTAAATAATTAACTTTGCAACAAACTGATTATCTTTAAGTAGGTATTCAAAACTATTTTATATAATCATGTTCAGAATGAGTTGATATGCCTTGTCGCATTCTTTCGCCCATAAACACATAGGTTTCATCGGTCACGTAGCCCGCGCTACGCTCCCTCTTCAACCTATGTTTCTGAACGAAATACTGCA
This sequence comes from uncultured Prevotella sp., assembly GCA_900546605.1. Taxonomy (GTDB): domain Bacteria; phylum Bacteroidota; class Bacteroidia; order Bacteroidales; family Bacteroidaceae; genus Alloprevotella. Next base: position 4,688 of record URDV01000010.1, on the reverse strand, counting down.
CCAACTCATATCAACTAATTTTGAACACCTACTTACTTGAGATTAAACTTAACACGATGTATGGTATGAAAACATTACAAAAACAAATGACCATGTGGATGATTACCTTGGTCAGTATATTTGCCTTTACAAGTTGTGATGAAGATTGGTGGAACAATTGGGACGTACGACACGAATTGCCTGGACGTTGGGAAATTAAAGAGGTTTCGGGATGGAACAATTGCCCTTACCGACGCGGTGACACATGGAGATTCTATAACGATGGGATTTTTGTGAGCAATGGGTCGCAAGGTTTTCATGAAGAGGGTTATTGGCAATTTTATGGACGAGAAATCACCTTTACATTTGATGGACAAACGAGCATGAGGGCCTATGTACGCAACTTTGACTACGATTACATGACTCTTGACGTAACTGATTATTATTACAACACAAGCTATACACTGCGCTTAACCAAAAGTTATTGAGCTAAGTAGGTATTCAAGATTAATTGATATAAGTTGGTGCAGTCTTCCGTTCAGAAACATAGGATGAAGAGGAAGCGTAGCGGGCTACGTGACCGATGAAGCCTATGTTTATGGGCAAAAGAATGCGCCAAGGCATATCGACTAATTCTGAACTTGATTATATAAACTAATTTTGAATACCTACTTACCTACTTAAATATGTACAATAGTTCTCACATAGACTAGGTATCTATGCGCAGCACCTTTATTAAAATGAAACTTCTTACACAAGACGAAATTATACAAAAAATAGACTCTCCACTATTTGCACAACTTACCCAAACAGCCGATGAAATAGGAGTAGAGTGCTACTTGGTAGGTGGCTATGTACGCGACCTCTTCCTTGAAAGACCTACTAACGACATTGATGTGGTTGTTATAGGTAGCGGCATTAACATGGCCGAAGCATACGCGCATCGGTTAGGACGTGGTGCACACCTCTCTGTGTTTCGCAATTTTGGCACAGCACAAGTAAAGTGGAAAGGACACGAAATAGAATTCGTTGGAGCACGAAAAGAGAGCTATTCTCATGACTCACGCAAGCCTGTGGTTGAGAATGGTACACTTGAGGATGATCAAAACCGCCGTGACTTCACTATTAATGCTATGGCTGTTTGCTTAAATAGCCATAGATTAGGCGAATTGGTTGATCCTTTTAATGGCATTGATGACTTGAGAGATAGGATTATCGCTACTCCACTCGACCCAGACATTACGTTTAGCGACGACCCACTGCGTATGATGCGTTGCATACGTTTTGCTACTCAACTCAACTTTACTATTGAACAAGAAACTTTTGATGCCTTAGCTCGCAACCGTGAAAGAATAAAAATCATAAGCGGTGAACGTATTATCGTTGAATTAAACAAGATTCTTGCCTCAAAAACGCCTTCAATAGGGTTCGTTGAAATGCAACGTTGTGGTCTGCTTGAACTCATACTACCTGAAGTGGCGAAACTTGATTGTGTTGAAACGCGCAATGGCAAATCACACAAAAATAACTTTTACCACACGTTGGAGGTTTTAGACTCTGTGGCAAGCAAAAGTGATAACCTCTACCTGCGATGGGCTGCCCTATTGCATGACATAGGAAAGCCTCGTAGTAAGCGTTGGGAACCATCAATTGGCTGGACTTTCCACAACCACAACTATTTGGGCAAAAAGATGATTCCTGCACTTTTTCGACGAATGAAGTTACCCGTTGACCATCGCATGAAATATGTAGAAAAATTGGTTGACTTACACATGCGCCCCATTGCCATAGCCGATGACGAGGTGACTGATAGCGCTGTACGCAGATTGCTCTTTGAAGCTGGCGATGACATTGATGACCTTATGTTGCTCTGCGAGGCTGACATTACGAGCAAGAATGAACAAAGAAAAAAGAACTTCTTGCAAAACTTTCAAATCGTACGACAAAAGCTTGTTGACATTGAAGAGAAAGACCGCATACGCAACTTTCAACCTCCTGTCGATGGTGATGAAATTATGCAAATGTTCAACTTGCAGCCTTGCCGTGAAGTGGGTGCGCTTAAGAGCGCACTTAAGGACGGCATTTTGGATGGTAAAATTCCTAATGAGCGCGAACCTGCACTACAATTTGTTATTGAACGCGCACAACAAATGGGTTTGCAACTTGTTTCACCCCTAACCTCTACAAACGACCATGAACAAGGAACAAATTGAAAAGAACAAACAACGGTTCATTGAGCTTTGCCACACTCACATCAAACGAGATGGACTTGATCGTATGCTTGACTATTTGAACAAGACAGACTTTTATGAGGCTCCAAGCTCTTCGAACTTTCATTTAAATGAAGATGGCGGTTTATGTTTACATAGCATGAATGTGTTTGAAACTGCTTGCCAAATATACAATAGCATTGCAAAACCTAACATTGAAAGTGGCAATTCGCCCTTTACAAAAGGAGTCTCGATTGAGAGCATTGCTATTGCCACCTTATTCCACGACCTTTGCAAGGTTAAGTTTTATCAAAAAAAGGAACGATGGAAAAAGGATGCTAATGGAAGGTGGATGTCCTACCCTGGATACGAGATAAAAGATGACTTCCCATTTGGGCATGGCGAGAAGTCATGCCTCATGCTTAGTTGGTACATGCGACTCACCCCTGAAGAGATGTTGGCCATTCGTTGGCACATGGGCATGTTCGACATTGGCGAAAATGGATCATCGCAACGCTCAGCCTTTTATAATGCTACAGAAAAGAGTCCTCTCGTTAGCATTGTGCATTCTGCCGATTTCTTAACCTCAAAACTAATTGAGAAAACCACTACTTTTGATTAATTAAATTTCATTTCATAAAGTGAGTTTGCAAAGCTTCAAATTGCTTTGCAAACTCAATTATCGTAATCGAAGCATTTACTATTCTATGAAACTTCATCAAAAAACAAAGTATTGCATCAGTCTGCTAATACTCTTTGGCATGATTAGTTTGCAAACCTTTGCTACCATTACACAAAATGCGGCTCCCATTACAGCCCTTATCAATCGAATTGGCGGAGTTGGTGCAGCTGATCGCTTTGTAACCATTACCGATGCTTCTCTATCATCTAATGGTAAAGACATCTTTATCATTAGCAGCCAAGAGGGTAAACCATGTATCAAGGGAAACAATACATTGGCCGTTACCACAGGTCTTAACTGGTACTTGAACCATTATGCCCACATCAATTTGGCATGGAATAATTTAACAACTGACCTTACTACAGTCAACTTACCTTTACCCTCTCAAGAGGAAAAGCGCGATTGTTCAGCCGACTATCGTTATTACTTGAACTATTGCACCTTTTCCTACTCTATGTCGGTATGGACATGGGAACGTTGGCAAAAGGAAATTGACTGGATGGCTCTACATGGCATTAACATGCCATTACAAATTATTGGCCTTGACGTAGTATGGAAAAACTTACTTACTAAGGATTTAGGTTACACTTCGTCTGAGGCTAACAAGTTTATTGCAGGTCCATGCTTTCAAGCTTGGTGGGGCATGAACAACTTGCAAGGATGGGGAGGCCCCAACCCTGACTGGTGGTATACGCGTCAAGAAGCATTAGCTAAAAAGATTTTGGCACGTGAGCGTGAATTAGGTATGCAGCCTGTTTTGCCTGGCTACGCAGGCATGGCTCCCAGCGACATTACATCAAAGGCAGGTATTGCTGCCAACAACCAAGGCAACTGGTGTACTTTTGTTCGCCCCTACATACTTGACCCTAATAGTAGCGGTTTTAGTCGTTTGTCGGCTCTTTACTACAAGCGGTTAAACGAGCTAATGGGAACATCTACCTACTATAGTATTGACCCCTTTCACGAAGGAGCTAACACGGATGGCATTGACGTGCCTAATGCATACACTAAAATGGCCGAAGCACTTTACAAGGCAAATGCTGACGCTAAATGGGTTATACAATATTGGCAATGGAGTGGAGCACAATATAATGTGCTTTCAAAAATTCAAAAAGGCAAACTCATAGTGCTCGACTTGTTCAGCGAGGCCGTTCCTAACTTTGGCAGCTACAAAGGTCACGAGGCGATTTACTGCAACCTACCTAATTTTGGTGGCAGAACTGGTCTTTTCGGACGATTGACAAAAACACTTACCGAATACTTTGACTACACTAAACAATATTCAAATATTAAAGGTGTGGGTGCCACTCCTGAAGCTATAGAGCAAGTACCCGTTCTTTACGATGCTTTGTTTGAATTGCCTTGGTACACTTCCGCTCCCGATGCTAAAAAATGGTTGGCCGACTACGCTACTGCTCGCTATGGCACAGCAAATGAAGACGCACAGCAAGCATGGGAAAATATTCGTAACTCAGCTCTTAATTGTAACACAGGATTGCAGGGGCCACAAGAGGCCGTTCTGTGCGCACGCCCATCATTATCAGTCAATTCTGTTTCAACTTGGGGCGGAACTGAAATATTTTATGACGCTCAAAAGGTGGTAGACGCTGCCTACAAACTATTAAAAGCCAAAGAGGCTCTCAGTGGGCAAAATTATAGCTACGACCTTACCGACTTTACACGTCAAGCATTTACCGACTATGGCAACTATCTGCTTAAGGCTATTAATGATGCTGCTAATAGTGGCAACAACGAAGCTTACGCACAGCGACGTGATGCTTATTTGCAACTAATTCTTGATTTAGACGAGATCGGAA
>URDV01000009.1 GCA_900546605.1 uncultured Prevotella sp. | reverse complement strand
CGTTACATGCAACGTGAAGGTCAGAGCTGGATTCGTATTTTCCCCGACAAACCTATCACCAAAAAGCCTGCCGACGTACGTATGGGTAAAGGTAAGGGTGATCCCGTGGGCTATGTATTCCCCATCACTCCGGGTCGTATCATCTTCGAAATCGAAGGTGTTCCCTTCGAGGTAGCTAAAGAGGCTCTCCGTCTCGCTGCCCAGAAGCTTCCCGTTACTACTAAATTCGTTGTTAGACACGACTACGACAAAAACGCCTAATCATGAAGATTTCAGAAATTCGTCAAATCCCCGCAGAAGAGCTTTCACAGCGCATTGCTGACGAGGTTGCAAAGTACAATCAGTTGGTGCTCAACCACAGCATCTCTCCTCTGGAAAATCCTTCACAGATCAAGGCTGCTCGTCGCACCATCGCTCAGATGAAGACAGTGTTGAGAGAAATCGAACTTAACAAGTAATAATGGTCCAGATGGAAGCTAGAAACTTAAGAAAAACAAGACAGGGTGTCGTTATCAGCAACAAGATGGACAAAACCATTGTTGTAGCTGCTAAGTTCAAAGAGAAACACCCCATTTACGGTAAATTTGTCTCAAAGACGAAGAAGTATCACGCTCACGACGAGAAGAACGACTGCAATGTCGGCGATACCGTGCTTATCATGGAAACTCGCCCCTTGAGCAAAACTAAGCGTTGGAGAGTTGTTGAAATTGTAGAAAGAGCTAAATAATTATGATACAAGCAGAATCAAGATTGACAGTTGCCGACAACAGCGGCGCACGCGAGGCTCTCTGCATCCGCGTTCTCGGTGGTACTAAGCGTCGTTACGCTTCAGTCGGTGATGTGATTGTCGTTTCTGTAAAGAACGTAATCCCGTCAAGCGATATTAAGAAAGGTGCCGTATCAAAGGCTTTGATCGTACGTACCAAAAAGGAAATCCGTCGTGCAGACGGTTCTTACATCCGTTTTGATGACAATGCTTGCGTATTGCTCAACAATGCCGGTGAACTGAGAGGTAGCCGTATCTTCGGCCCCGTTGCTCGTGAACTCCGCGCTGTCAACATGAAGGTCGTGTCTTTGGCACCTGAAGTACTTTAATCAAGATTTCAAAGAAAGTAATGAGTAAATTACATATCAAAAAAGGCGACACCGTTTATGTAAACGCTGGTGAAGACAAGGGCAAGACTGGTAAGGTCACTAAGGTCCTCGTTGAAAAGCAACGCGCCATCGTTGAAGGCATCAACATGGTGTCTAAGAGCCAGAAGCCGAGCGCAAAGAACCCTCAGGGTGGCATCGTCAAGATGGAGGCTCCCATTCACATTTCTAATCTGAACGTAGTTGACCCCAAGACTGGCAAGCCCACTCGCATCGGTCGCCGCAAGAACGATGAAGGCAAGTTGGTACGTTTCGCTAAAAAATCAGGAGAGGAGATTAAGTAATGAATACAGCACAACTTAAGAAGGAATATGCAGAGCGCATTGCCCCAGCTCTGATGAAGCAGTTCAACTATTCTTCATCAATGCAGATCCCCGCTCTGAAGAAGATCGTTATCAACCAAGGTCTTGGTATGGCTGTCGCTGACAAAAAGATCATTGACGTTGCTATCAATGAACTTACTGCCATCACTGGTCAAAAGGCCGTAGCTACAGTTTCAAAGAAGGACGTTGCCAACTTTAAACTTCGTAAGAAGATGCCTATCGGTGTTATGGTAACTCTCCGTCGTGAACGTATGTACGAGTTCCTTGAAAAGCTCGTTCGCGTAGCTCTTCCTCGTATCCGCGACTTCAAGGGTATCGAAAGCAAGTTCGATGGCCGTGGTAACTATACGCTCGGTATTCAGGAACAAATCATCTTCCCTGAAATTAACATCGACACTATCGACCGCATCCTCGGTATGAACATCACTTTCGTGACTACTGCTCCTACTGATGAAGAAGGCTATGCCTTACTCAAGGAATTCGGTCTTCCTTTCAAAAACGCTAAAAACTAATTCGAAACTATGGCAAAAGAGTCAATGAAAGCACGCGAGGTAAAGCGTGCCAAGCTCGTCGCAAAGTACGCCGCCAAGCGTGCAGCGCTCAAGGAAATTGTCAATAAGTCGAATGATCCCGTGGAGGCTTACGAGGCTGCTCGTAAGCTCCAGAAGATCCCTCGCAACGCCAATCCCATCCGTCTGCACAATCGCTGCAAGATTACGGGTCGTCCAAAGGGTTATATCCGCCTCTTCGGTCTGTCACGTATCCAGTTCCGCGAAATGGCTTCTAATGGTTTGATTCCTGGCGTAAAGAAGGCCAGCTGGTAAAGAACAACAATCCACTTATTATTTAATATTGTCGGGGTAGTCCCGATTAATTAAACAATCTAAACAAATGACTGATCCTATAGCAGATTATCTTACGCGTTTGCGTAATGCTATCCAGGCAAAGCACCGTGTGGTTGAAGTGCCTGCGTCAAACTTGAAGAAGGATATCACTAAGATCCTCTTCGATCAGGGTTACATCCTCAACTACAAGTTTGAGGAGGATGGTGCACAAGGCACTATCAAAATTGCCCTTAAGTATAACCCTCAAACTAAGGTGAACGCTATCAAGAGCCTCACTCGCGTTTCTAAGCCTGGTATGCGTAAGTACACTGGCTATCGTGAAATGCCTCGTGTTATCAATGGCCTTGGTATTGCTATCATCTCTACTTCAAAGGGTGTAATGACAAACAAGGCTGCTGCTGATCTTAAGATTGGTGGTGAGGTTCTTTGCTACGTATATTAATTTAGGAGGAACAAAATGTCTAGAATAGGTAAATTGCCGATTAACATCCCTGCAGGTGTAACAGTTACCCTGAAGGATAATGTAGTGTCTGTAAAAGGACCGAAGGGTGAGCTCAGCCAGGCTGTTGATCCTTCCATCATCGTCACAATCGAAAACAACGAAATCACTTTCGCTATCGACGAGGCTAACGACACTGTTGAACAGAAGCAAAAGCAGGCCTTCCATGGTCTCTACCGCGCACTCGTTAACAACATGGTAGTTGGTGTTTCTGAAGGTTACACTAAGGAAATGGAACTCGTAGGTGTTGGTTATCGTGTTTCTAACCAAGGTAACCTCATTGAGTTCAACTTGGGTTACACTCACGCCATTTTCCTTCAGGTTCCCGCCGAAATCAAGGTTGAGACGAAGTCTGAACGAAACAAAAACCCGTATATCAAACTCGAGTCTTGCGACAAGCAGTTGCTCGGTCTCGTATGCGCTAAAATCCGTTCTTTCCGCAAGCCTGAACCTTATAAGGGTAAGGGTATCTTGTATGTGGGCGAGCAGATTCGTCGTAAGTCTGGTAAGTCCGCTGGTGCTAAGTAATTTAAATCTTTAAGATTATGACTACGAAAAAAGAACAAAGACGCGTAAAAATTAAATATCGGGTTCGTAATAAGATCTCTGGAACTGCTGCCCGTCCTCGCTTGACTGTTTTCCGCAGCAACAAGCAGATCTACGTACAAATTATCAATGACGAGACCTCTTCGACTCTCGTTTCAGCCTCTTCTCTCGGTATGGAGACCATGCCTAAGAAGGAGCAGGCTGCCAAGGTAGGTGAAGCTGTAGCTGCTAAGGCTATTGCTGCTGGCATTACTGAGGTCGTTTTCGATCGTAATGGTTACCTCTACCATGGTCGTGTTAAAGAAGTTGCTGAAGGTGCCCGTAAAGGTGGACTTAAATTCTAATTAAGATTATGGCAAACAGAGTAAACGTAAACGCAGAAGAATTAAAGGATAGACTGGTTGCTATCAATCGTGTTGTCAAGGTTACCAAGGGTGGCCGTACTTTCACTTTCGCTGCTATCGTAGTAGTAGGTGATGGTAAGGGTGTCATTGGTTACGGCTTGGGTAAGGCTGGTGAAGTTACAGCAGCTATTGCCAAAGGCGTAGAGGCAGCTAAAAAGAATTTGATTAAGGTTCCCGTACTTAAGGGTACTGTTCCTCACGAGCAGAGCGCTCGCTTTGGTGGTGCTGAGGTGCTTATCCTCCCTGCCGCTGAAGGTACTGGAGTTGTAGCAGGCGGTGCCATGCGTGCCGTTTTCGAGAGTGTTGGTATTAAGAATGTTTTGGCTAAGTCAAAGGGTTCTTCTAATCCTCACAACCTCGTTAAGGCTACTATCTTGGCTTTGAGTGAAATGCGTGATGCACGCACGGTTGCTCAGCACCGTGGTGTTTCTTTGGAAAAAGTATTCAGAGGATAAACTATTATGGCAACGATTAAGATACAACAGACGAAGAGCCGTATCGGTGCTCCCAAAGACCAAAAGCGCACACTCGATGCACTGGGTCTCACTAAGCTGAACCACATCGTTGAAAAGGAGGATACTCCTAATGTTCGCGGTATGATTCGCAAGGTACACCACTTAGTAACGGTCGTAGAATAATTTAATAAACAAACGAAGCTTTATGAAATTACATACTTTAAAGCCTGCTAATGGTGCTACCAGTTCACGCAAGCGTATCGGCCGTGGTCCCGGTTCGGGCATGGGTGGTACTTCAACCCGTGGACACAAGGGTGCCAAGTCTCGTTCAGGTTACAGCAAGAAGATTGGTTTCGAAGGTGGTCAGATGCCTTTGCAGCGTCGTCTTCCCAAATTTGGTTTCAAGAACATCAACCGTATTGAGTACAAGGCTATCAATCTTTCTACTCTTCAGGCTCTTGCCGAGGCTAAGAACCTTGAGAAGATTGGTATCGCTGAACTTCATGCTGCTGGTTTCATCTCTTCAAAGCAATTGGTGAAGATCTTGGGTAATGGCGAACTCAAGGCCAAGTTGGCCGTAGAGGCTCACGCATTCTCAAAGGCCGCTGAAGCTGCTATCACTGCAGCTGGCGGTACAGCTACAAAAATCTAATCAATCCTACTTCGATGAAAAAAATAATCGAGACCATCAAGAACATTTGGAGAATTGAGGATTTGCGTACGCGTCTCCTCATCACAATTCTCTTTGTTGCTATATACCGCTTCGGCTCGTTCATTGTGCTTCCGGGTATTGACCCCGCACGTTTGCAAGCTTTGCAAAATCAAACGAGCGAAGGTCTGATGTCTTTGTTGAATATGTTCTCGGGTGGTGCCTTCTCAAATGCTTCGGTATTTGCCTTGGGTATCATGCCCTACATTTCTGCATCGATTGTCATCCAGCTCCTCGCTATTGCTGTGCCTTATTTCCAAAAGATGCAACGTGAAGGCGAGAGTGGTCGTAGAAAAATCAATCAGATTACTCGTTGGTTGACTATAGCAATTTTGCTCTTCCAGGCTCCAACTTATCTTATTAACCTTAAGGCTCAGACCGCTGGTTCTGGTGCTTTCCTTGTTGGAGACGGATTCTGGTTCATGTTGTCGTCTACGATTATCCTTGCGGCAGGTAGTATGTTTATCCTGTGGCTTGGCGAAAGAATCACTGACAAGGGTGTCGGCAATGGTGTATCACTCATCATTATGATTGGTATTATTGCACGTATGCCGAGTGCCTTTGTTGCTGAATTTGTTACTGCGTTTAGTGGTGCTGAAGGTGGTGGCTTAATTAAGTTCCTCTTCGAAATTATTGCACTGCTCTTTGTTATGGCTTTGGCCATCATGCTTGTTAAGGCTACACGAAAGGTGCCTGTACAGTATGCACAACGCATTGAAGGTAATCGCGCTGTTGGTGGTGCACGTCAGTACATCCCCTTAAAGCTTTTTGCTGCTAACGTGATGCCTATCATCTTCGCTCAAGCTATCATGTTCATTCCTCTGACTCTGGCCCAAACCGTTTCTAAAAATGGTGGTAGTTGGGTCTTGAATCAGTTCCTGGATCACACAAGCGTTCTTTATAACGTAGTGTTCGTTATCCTGATTGTAGCGTTTACTTACTTCTACACAGCCATTACTTTGAACCCTGTTCAAATGGCTGAAGACATGAAGCGTAATAACGGTTTTATTCCAGGTGTTAAGCCTGGCAAACCCACAGCTGACTACTTAGACGACGTGATGTCACGCATCACTTTCCCTGGTTCTCTCTTTATTGCTTTAATTGCTATTATGCCTGCTTTTGCTGGTATTTTTGGTGTAAAGCAAGAGTTTGCCCAATTCTTTGGAGGTACGTCTTTGCTTATCCTTGTGGGTGTTGTACTGGACACGTTGCAACAGATTGAAAGCCACCTTTTGGTGCGCCACTACGACGGACTGCTTAATTCAGGACATGTCCGCACACGTTCAACGAAGGTAGCTGCCTATTAATTTACTTTTAGTCTGAATGATTTATCTGAAGACCGACGATGAGATAGAGTTGTTGCGCAAAGCAAACCTTTTGGTTAGCGCAACGCTTACTGAAATAGCAAAGGTTGTTGAGCCGGGTGTCACAACCCGTCAGTTGGACACTCTGGCTGAACAATTTATCCGCGACAATGGTGCTGAGCCTACATTTAAAGGCTTTCCTAATCCATTTGGCGGACCTTTCCCCGCAAGCATCTGCACATCGGTAAACAATGTGGTGGTGCACGGAATTCCAAACGACGAACCGCTTCGTGATGGTGATATTGTTTCAGTTGATTGCGGTACGTTTATTGATGGCTTTTGTGGTGACTCTTGCTACACTTTTTGTGTAGGGGAGGTGAAACCTGAAGTTAAGGAGCTCCTACGAGTTACGAAGGAGTCTCTTTACAAGGGCATTGAACAAGCCATTGTAGGACACCGTTTGGGTGATATAGGCTATGCAGTGCAGAACCATTGTGAATCGAATGGTTATGGTGTAGTGAGAGAGTTTGTTGGACATGGCATCGGACATGAGATGCATGAAGACCCGCAAGTTCCCAACTACGGACGACAGGGCACAGGCAAACAGTTGAAAAATGGTTTGTGTATTGCCATAGAGCCCATGATAACGATGGGTAGTCATGAATTGGCAATGTTGGACGATCGATGGGGAGTTGTTACTCGCGATGGATTGCCAGCTGCGCACTTCGAACATACCATTGCTATTCATCATGGCAAGGCTGACATCATGTCGACGTTTGAGGAAATTGAAAAAGTAGAAAGACAGAAACATTAATATGGCAAAAGAAGCTGCTATCGAACAAGACGGGACAATCGTTGAAGCATTGAGCAATGCTATGTTCCGTGTAGAATTAGAGAACGGACATGAAATTACGGCCCACATCTCTGGCAAAATGCGTATGCATTACATTAAAATATTGCCAGGTGACAAAGTAAAGGTCGAAATGAGTCCGTACGATCTTTCGAAAGGAAGAATTGTGTTCAGATACAAATAAACAAAACATATGAAAACAAGAGCATCATTAAAGAAACGGTCTGCAGATTGCAAGATTGTACGTCGCAAAGGCCGTCTGTTTGTGATTAACAAAAAGAACCCTAAGTTCAAAATGCGTCAGGGTTAACCAAGTTCCGCAATAAACAAAAAAAAATATGGCAATAAGAATTGTTGGTGTAGACCTCCCTCAAAACAAACGTGGTGAGATCGCCCTGACCTACATCTACGGTATAGGTCGTAGTAGCTCGGCTAAAATCTTGGACGAAGCCGGCATTGACAGAGATATCAAAGTGAAGGATTGGACTGACGACCAAGCTGCTAAGATTCGTGAAATCATTGGCGCTGGTTACAAGGTTGAAGGTGATCTTCGCTCTGAAATCCAACTGAACATCAAGCGTCTTATGGACATTGGTTGCTACCGTGGTGTTCGTCACCGTAACGGACTTCCCGTTCGCGGTCAGAGCACAAAGAACAATGCTCGTACTCGCAAGGGTCGTAAGAAGACCGTTGCTAACAAGAAGAAAGCTACTAAATAATAAATAAATATGGCAAAGAAAACAGTTGCAGCAAAGAAGAGAAACGTGAAGGTTGACGCTATGGGTCAGCTCCACGTTCACAGCTCTTTCAACAATATCATTGTGTCTCTTGCAAATAGCGAGGGCCAGATTATTTCTTGGTCTTCTGCCGGTAAGATGGGCTTCCGTGGTTCTAAGAAGAACACTCCCTACGCTGCCCAAATGGCCGCTCAGGATTGCGCCAAAGTAGCTTATGACCTTGGTCTCCGCAAGGTGAAGGCTTATGTTAAGGGTCCGGGTAATGGTCGTGAATCAGCTATCCGTGCCGTACACGGTGCTGGTATCGCAGTAACTGAGATTATCGATGTTACTCCGCTTCCCCACAACGGCTGCCGTCCTCCGAAGCGCAGAAGAGTATAACACACGTAGTTTTATAGTAAAAGAAATAAAAAAACAATGGCAAGATATATTGGACCTAAGTCTCGTATCGCCCGTAAGTTTGGTGAGGCTATCTTCGGTGCTGACAAGGTGTTAGCAAAGCGCAACTTCCCTCCTGGACAGCATGGTAACAATCGTCGTCGTAAGACTTCTGAATATGGTGTCATGCTCGCTGAGAAGCAGAAGGCTAAGTACACTTATGGCGTACTTGAAAAGCAATTCCGCAATCTCTTTGAAAAGGCAGCTTCTGCATCAGGCATTACTGGTGAAATCCTTCTCCAGAGCCTTGAGTGCCGTCTCGACAATGTAGTATACCGTCTTGGTATTGCTCCTACTCGTGCTGCTGCTCGTCAGCTCGTAAATCACAAGCACATCACGGTTGACGGCCGTGTGGTTAACATTGCTTCTTACAGTGTTAAGCCTGGTCAAATCGTAGCTGTTCGCGAAAAGTCTAAGTCTCTTGAAGTTATTGCTGATTCATTGGCAGGCTTCAACCACAGCAAGTATCCTTGGATTGAATGGGATGAGACTACTAAGAGCGGTAAGCTTCTTCACAAGCCCGAACGTGCTGACATCCCTGAGAACATCAAGGAGCAGTTGATCGTCGAGTTGTACTCTAAAAACTAATCAATAATTCCCTTACATTCATGGCGATATTAGCATTTCAAAAACCTGACAAAGTAATAATGTTGGAAAACGACTCCAAGTATGGTAAATTTGAATTCCGTCCTTTGGAGCCTGGTTTCGGCACTACTGTCGGAAATGCATTGCGTCGCATCTTACTCTCTTCACTTGAAGGCTTTGCTATCAATACCATCAAAATTGAAGGTGTTCAGCATGAGTTTGACACAGTGCAGGGAGTAATTGAAGACGTAACCAACATTATACTCAACTTGAAACAAGTTCGTTTCAAGCAGATTGTAGATGAGTACGAAACAGAGAAGGCTACTATCACCATCTCGGGCTCTACTGAGTTCAAGGCTGGCGATATGAATAGCTTCCTCAATGGATTTGAAGTGTTAAATCCTGAATTAGTGATTTGTCACTTAGATTCTAAAGCCACGATGCAGATAACAATCTCTATCAACAAGGGCAGAGGTTATGTTCGCTCTGATGAGAATCGTGAGTTCTGCCAAGATATCAACGAGATTGCTATCGACTCTATTTACACTCCTATCCGTAACGTCAAGTATACTGTTGAGCCTTTCCGCGTTGAGCAGAAGACTGACTATGACAAACTGGTACTTGAAATTTCTACGGACGGTTCCATTCACCCAAAGGATGCACTGAAGGAGGCTGCTAAAATCTTGATATACCATTTCATGCTCTTCTCTGATGAGAAGATCACCATGGAGGACAAGCCCGATGCTGACAACGAAGAGTTCGATGAAGAAGTGCTTCACATGCGTCAATTGCTCAAGACCAAATTGACTGACATGAACCTTTCAGTTCGTGCACTCAATTGTTTGAAGGCAGCTGATGTTGAAACACTCGGTGAGCTTGTACAGTATAACAAGAATGACCTCTTAAAGTTCCGTAACTTTGGTAAGAAATCGCTCACGGAGCTTGATGATTTGCTCGAGAGTCTGAATCTGTCGTTTGGAACTGACATTTCTAAGTATAAATTAGATAAAGATTAATATCTGAAATGAGACACAATAAAAAATTCAACCATCTGAGCCGTACTGCTTCTCACAGAAGCGCCATGCTCTCAAACATGGCTTGCTCTTTGATCAAGCACAAAAGAATCACTACGACTCTGGCCAAGGCTAAGGCGCTGAAGAAGTATGTTGAGCCCTTGATCACTAAGAGCAAGGACGATACAATGAACTCACGTCGTGTAGTGTTCAGCTATCTTCAGGACAAGGTTGCCGTTACCGAACTCTTCCGTGAGGTACGTAGCAAGGTTCTTGATCGTCCCGGTGGCTACACTCGCATCATCAAGACTGGCTTCCGTGCCAGCGATGCGTCTGAAATGTGCTTCATCGAACTCGTAGACTTCGATGAGAACATGGCCAAGACCAAGAAGAAGGCAACTCGCACTCGTCGTAGCAAAAAGGCCGCAGCTACTGCTGAAGCTCCTGCAACTGCTGAAGCAACTGAAGCCCCTGCTGAAGAAGCAAAGGCTGAGTAATATTGCGCGTAACTTGGCTAAAGGGTGTGTCCAAGCACCCTTGGCTCTTCTATTTAATATCAAAAGCAATCTCACATCTGTTGGGGTTGCTTTTTTTTGTATCTATGTTTATTCAAAGATAGTGCAAGGCGAGAGCAATAAGTCAAGTTTGCTTGAACTTATTGCCAAGCCGCAGCCTATCTTATTCAAAGATAGTGCAAGGCGAATGTTATAAAGTTCACTTTTTAAAAAGGTGCTTGGTAAAGTATTATAAGGATACTTGGTAATGTTATTTAGATGTGCGATTGTTATGTTCTTGAAAGCGTCTCTTTTTTGATAGTAGTTTCAGTCACATAGCTTGCAATGTTCAATCCTTTTCTACTTCCTATTTATCGGGTAAGAGACACATTTACTATCAAAAATTCACTTCCAACAATATAGAACACTAACATAACAAATAATAAAATCTCTCTTATTCTTAATCACTTACTTAATCATCTAAAATATGAATTTGATGTATTTGTTTTGGAAAAAAGTAAGGAACGTATAAAAAAAACGTTCAAAATGTTTGTTGTTTTAAAATAAATATATACTTTTGCCATCGAAAGGAATAAAAAATGTAATGGTGTAAGTGTTAATGCATTATACATCATGTTACAAGTTATTTACCTTTTTACAACATCCCAACCTAAGTAACATATCTAAGTATGACCAAAACAAAAAAAATGGGTTTAGCAGCCTTGTGTGCCTTAGTCCTTGGTGGCTCAGCACAAGCACAAAAGCAAATGGTTGTTAAGCTGCAAGGTTCTGAAAAGACTGTTTCGTTCTCATTAAGTAGTATAGAAAAGGCAACTTTTCTTGACGCTAAAATTAACTTCACTGCTCCAGCTGCTGAAGGTGACTCAGAAGAAACGACTCCTAATGTCATTCAATCTTTTGCTCTAAAAGACATTGAGAGTATTACGTTTACCGACATTACAAATGCTATTGGATCTGTACAAGCATCTTCAACCGAAAAACTGCAGGTGAGTGTATCAGGCAACACCCTTCATGTAAAGGGCGTTACAGATCCTACTACGCTCACTATCTTTGCCACAACAGGTCAGGTGGTTAAGCAAGTAAGCCAATTTGCTGGAACTTCTGTTAACATTGCAAGCATCCAGCCTGGCGTATACCTTGTAAAGGTAGGCAATCAGTCTGCAAAATTTAGCAAGTAAACGTAATTACAACACTATAAAAAGATAACACAACATCACACGTTCGAGGTGCACTACATCATTTTTTTATTATTAGTCTGCATCTCCACGCCTAAATCAAGTACAACATACTTATGAAGAAATTATACACTACACTCCTTTGCTCTGCAGTTTTTGCAAGTAGCGCTTTTGCTCAAAGCCTTTCAAATGAACGTATGGTAGTAACCTCAACGTCGGGTCAAACCACATCATATGCAGTTGATCGTATTCAGCAAATTGCTTTCCCTGTAGCATCGGGTGAAGCAAAGGCTGAAGTCAGTGTATCGAGCATTGATGCTGACAATGTAACTTTTGTGGTAACACGTAATGAACATGCCACATCGTTCAAACTTGACATTTTACCCTCTTTGCGTGCCAACGCTATGACCGATGAACAATTGGTTAACTACGTTGATGCCAATAACAAGTCTGTTTATACGCAAGATTTTACTGCTGGTAAAGTAGAATTGAGCAGTTTTGGTGCAAAGGCACAAACTGAATATACTGCCGTTACTGTAGGTATTGACGAATTTGGAACCCTTTGCGGTGTATCGCGTGCCAATTTTACCACATTACCTGCAGTGTTAGTAGGTAATCCTAAGATTGAGCAAGGTAAACTTGCTATTGATGCGCGTAGTTTCTCACTCACAACTACAGCTAATGCTGATGTGAAAGGTTATGCCACCTTGTCGGGTGAAAAGGGCATAATTCAGTCTCAATACAAGAGTTGGGGTCCAATGATGGGCTTTACCAACTTCTGTGATATGGTAAAGGGTTGGGGCTTTCAGCATGAACCAGGTGAAAATGGTTGGGAAGCAGCTACCGACTCTTGGAAAGATATGTCACCAGGTACAGACTATGAAATCTTTGTACAAGGATGGGACGCTAACGACAACTATATGCCTTGCGACACCATTTCATTCACCACTAAAGAGTTAGGTGGAGCTGGTTTGGCTACAGTCGACATTGCTTTGGGTGATTATAAATTACAAGATTGGAATGGCGAGCAACTTTATAGCCAATTTATCACTTTCACTCCCAACGATCAGTCAAGCTGCTATCGCTTTACTGTGTGCACAGCTGAAAATTACAACAAGGATCCTGAGGGTTATGCCAATGATTTGAGACAAGATCCTCCAATGCCAATGTCTAATTGGTTCTTCTATGAACCTATTACTACCGACTTCCAAATTGATCCTGAAACTGATGCTGTAGCATTGGCTGTAGCCAAGAATGCCAAGGGTGAATGGGGTACTGTGGTTGTTAAATCCTTTACTACACCATCAGCAAGTGCTTCTGCTGTAGCTAAAAAGCTTCGTAGTGTAAAGGCCAATGGTACTTTTGTACAGCGTGAACGTCATAACTTCACTATTCCCTTTAAGCAAGGTTATGCACCTAAGTTTACCAACTACAATGTAGGTGTTAAGATGGTTCAGAGCAAATAATAAGAACCAAGATACAGATATTATTATAAGGAATAAAGAAAGCCCTCAGCAGCGCTTAAAATGCCTGCTGAGGGCTTTTTAGTAGTATGCTCGACATGAGGATTATCTAACGGAGTGTAAGTCCATAGTAAGCCCTAAAAGCGGTAATTGCATAGCCAGAAGCAAGGGTGTTCATTGTGAGGTGAAATCTCAAAGAAGCTGACTGCATACTTTCGCCTAACGAAGAGGAACTTCACACAAGGTATATGCCTCTAGATAATATAGCAAAAAATCACGTGTAAAGGTCAAACTGCAGGATTTTGGGGACATATTTATTACCGATGAGAGGCTATAATGTCCTGCAATTAGATCTATGGGGTAGCTTTTAACTCCACCACTTCAGAATATTTTGTGTATTCAAGCATGAAAGACTGCGCGTGTGATACTTGTTGGAACAAAAAAAGCGCATTCCGAAGTCCCTATGAGAGGGACAAGCGGAATGCGCTATATATAACGTGTGTAAAAGCAATATTAGGCACATATAGGCCTCATTCAATAGCCCTTACTTAGCGTCAGAATTATTCCTGTGGGAGAGACCAATCTTCCTTCGTCTTACGAATGTATGAAGCATAGCGACGTTGAGCAGCACGCTTCGTTTCATCATAAAGTTCTTGAGCTTGTTCAGGCAAAGCCTTCTTCAATGAGAGGAAGCGAACCTCATGGTCAAGGTAATCTTGGAACTTATCCCAATCAGGTTCCTTAGAGTCAAGTGTGAACGGATTCTTGCCCTGGTCAGCGAGTTCAGGGTTAAAGCGCCACAAGTGCCAGTAACCGCATGCAACAGCGCGAGCCTCTTCAGCTTGGCTACGGCCCATACCACCCTTGATCTTCAAACCGTGGTTGATACAAGGAGCATAAGCAATGATGAGTGAAGGACCATGATAAGCTTCAGCCTCCTTCATAGCCTTCAAGCACTGAGCTTGGTCAGCACCCATAGCCACCTGAGCTACATAGATGTAACCATAAGTAGTTTGCATTAGGCCTAAGTCCTTCTTAGTTACGCGCTTACCAGCAGCAGCGAATTGTGCAATAGCACCAACAGGAGTAGCCTTTGAAGCCTGACCACCTGTGTTAGAGTAAACCTCAGTATCAAGTACAAGGATATTAACATCTTCACCGCTTGCCAAAACGTGGTCAAGGCCACCGTAACCGATGTCGTATGAAGCACCATCACCACCAATAATCCATTGACTACGCTTGGTGAGGAAGTGGCTCAGTTCTGCCAATTGCTTGCAAGTTTCGCAGCCCTTCTCAGCACCAGCCTTAATCATAGGCTCGAGCTTTTCAGCAGCAGCACGGCTTGCAGCAGCATCGTTCTGACCATCAATCCATTCCTGAGCAGCAGCCTTGTATTCAGCAGGAGCCTCTTCAGTAGCAATCACCTCTTGCAACAACTTTTGAATGCGAGCACGCATCTTCTTGTTAGCAAGAATCATACCCATACCAAACTCACAGAAGTCCTCAAACAATGAGTTTGCCCAAGCAGGACCTTGACCCTTTTCGTTAGTTGTGTAAGGAGTTGAAGGAATAGAACCAGAGTAAATTGATGAGCAACCAGTGGCATTAGCTACCATTTGGCGGTCACCAAAGAGTTGGCTAACGAGCTTGACATAAGGAGTTTCACCACAACCAGAGCAAGCGCCTGAGAACTCAAAGAGTGGAGTAGCGAACTGAGAGTTCTTGGGGTTGAGCTTAACATCTACCAAGTGCTGTTTGCTGGTAACCTTAGTAGTGCAGTAAGTCCAGTTTTCAGCTTCAGCCTCTTGACCTTCGAGAGGTACCATTTCAAGAGCCTTGTTACCCTTAAGTCCAGGACATACGTCAACACAGTTACCGCAGCCAAGGCAGTCCATTACGTCAACTTGCTGAACAAAGTGCATACCCTTCATAGCAGCAGGTGCCTTCATTTCAATAGTTTCACCCTTGAAGCCAGTCAATTCGTCGTCGGTAAGAACGAACGGACGGATGGCAGCGTGAGGACAAACAAAGTCACACTTGTTACACTGAATACAATTCTCCTTGTGCCATACAGGAACGAAGGCAGCTACGCCACGCTTTTCATAAGCGGCAGTACCTTGTTGCCAAGTACCATCTTCTGATACCTTGAAGGCGCTAACGGGAAGGAGGTCACCATTCTGTGCGTTGATAGGACGTACCATGTCAGAGATGAATGCGGGTTCATCACGTACAATCTTCTCGTCCTCGGGGAGTGTAGCCCATGCAGGATCAACAGCGAGTTGCTTGTATTCACCACCACGGTCAACGGCCTGGTAGTTCTTATCAACGATATCTTGACCCTTCTTGCTGTATGACTTAACGATGAACTTCTTCATCTGCTCTACGGCCAAATCAACAGGGATAACACCTGTGATGCGGAAGAAGGCCGACTGGAGAATGGTGTTGGTACGATTACCTAAGCCAATCTCTTGTGCAATCTTAGTAGCGTTAATGTAGTAAACGGTGATGTTGTGCTCAGCAAAATAGCGCTTTACGTTGTTAGGCAAGTTGTGAGCCAACTCATCGCCTTCCCAAATGGTGTTGAGCAAGAACGTACCATTGTCGCGCAAACCACGTAGCACATCGTACATGTGCAAGTAAGCCTGTACGTGGCAAGCTACGAAGTTAGGAGTTTTAATTTGGTAAGTAGAGCGAATGGGGTGATCGCCAAAGCGCAAGTGAGAGCAAGTGAAACCACCTGACTTTTTAGAGTCGTATGAGAAGTATGCCTGGCAGTACTTGTCGGTGTTGTCACCAATAATCTTAATAGAGTTCTTGTTAGCACCTACCGTACCATCAGCACCGAGTCCATAGAACTTAGCTTCGAAGATGCCTTCGCCACCAAGAGCCATTTCCTTCTCCAAGGGGAGAGAGTGGAAGGTAACGTCATCAACAATACCCAGTGTGAAGTGATCCTTAGGTTCAGGCAAAGCCAAGTTGTCGTAAACCGAGATAATCATAGTAGGAGTAGTGTCGCATGAACCCAAACCATAGCGGCCACCAACGATGAGAGGACGATCAGCTACATCGTAGAAGGCATCCTTAACATCGAGGTAGAGAGGTTCACCATTAGCACCAGGTTCCTTAGTGCGGTCAAGAACGGCAATCTTCTTGCAAGTCTTAGGCACAGCAGCGAGCAAGTGCTTAACAGAGAATGGACGATAGAGGTGAACACTTACCATACCTACCTTTTCACCCTTAGCGTTAAGGTAGTCAATAGCTTCGCGTGCAGCCTCGGTTACTGAACCCATGCAAATGATTACGCGCTCAGCATCATCGGCACCATAGTAGCTGAAGAGTTTATATTCACGGCCAGTGATTTTGCTAATCTCGGCCATGTACTTTTCAACAGCAGCAGGTACTGAGTCATAGTAGGGGTTGCAAACTTCGCGGTGAGCAAAGAATGTTTCAGGGTTTTCAGCCATACCACGAGCTACAGGGTGTTCAGGAGTAAGAGCGCGGCTGCGGAACTCAGCCACCTTATCCATAGGAACGAGCGGACGGATGTCTTCTTGATCCATCACCTCAATCTTTTGATACTCATGTGAAGTGCGGAAACCATCAAAGAAGTTGATGAAAGGTACACGTGTGTCAAGAGCAGCCAAGTGAGCAACAGCTGACAAGTCCATTACCTCTTGCACAGAGCCTTCGCACAACATTGCGAAACCAGTTTGGCGGCAAGCCATTACGTCAGAGTGGTCGCCAAAGATACAAAGAGAGTGGGTAGCCAGTGTACGAGCCGATACGTGGAATACGCAAGGGAGTAATTCACCAGCAATTTTGTACATATTAGGAATCATCAGGAGCAAGCCCTGAGAAGCGGTAAAGGTAGTGGTGAGTGCACCGCTCTGCAATGAGCCGTGAACAGCACCTGCAGCACCACCTTCACTCTGCATTTCTTGTACCTTTACAGTATCGCCAAAAAGGTTGATACGTCCTTGAGCAGACCATTCGTCAACGTGCTCAGCCATAGGAGAGGACGGAGTGATGGGGTAAATGGCAGCAACCTCTGAAAACATGTACGCAATGTGCGCAGCAGCTTGGTTACCGTCACAAGTAATAAACTTCTTGTTTGCCATGATTGTAATTTTGCGAATGCCGCATTACCCTAATGTGCTGATGCTCTTGACAATTTAATGTGTGCTCTGATGTCAATCTTAAAGCAATCACCGCGTCAAGCAGCATAGGTTACACATCAATGCAATTCAGCATTCTCATATATTAAATAGAATTATTGTTATGAAGCGTTGTAGTAAGTATTGTGTTATTGCACCCTTTATATTAAATAAGGGTCTCCACTATGAATAGATATAAAGTATTTTGTGTGGGTGTAATTAAAGCTACACCTTTTCACCATCACAATTCTTTACTCACACTTTCTTCCCTTGTTGCTATTAGTGTACGATAGCGCTTGCAGCCACACTAATAAAGGAATCCAAAGAGCCAAAGTGGAATTTCGTTGTCGCGTCCCACATCTGTGTTATACTTTACGTATATGGTGTCGGGAGCAGTGCGTATGCGTCGTGCTTTGTCGCAAACGCATATGTTAGTAGTGTTATTAATGCGGAACATGCCCATGCGCTTACCCTTGTTCACCGTGTGGTGACGCCACAAACAGTTTACAAAGTACGTCTCCATGATAGTTTGTTCCGTCATACAGTTTTCGTAGAGCGCATACATTAAGTTGGCATCGTGCAGGTAGATAGCAGCAGGTTTCTTGGGGAAGGTTTCGCCCTCATGGTGTACCATGTTGATAAGGCGAGTTTCTTCAAGATACTTAAGGTAATTCATTACCGTAGCTCGCGAAGTTCCAATTTCTTGTGCCAATTTGCTCACGTTGGGTGCAGCAGGGTCACCAATAGCCAATAGGTAGAGCAACTTTTTGATGCGCGACAAGTACTTCAGTTCAATTTGCTTGTTTAGCAGCAAGTCTACCTCAATCATGTTGTTCATAGCCTTGAGCAAAGCTTCAGTGAAGTTGTGATTCTCAAGGAAGAATGGGTAGTAGCCGTGTTGCAAATAATCTTGAAAGTAATGCCAAGGCTGCACTTTGGGAAGAATCGTTTTCAGAATTTGGTCATGATCTGAAAGTAATTGATCAAAAGTGTAGGCATTAAAGTTCTCTTTAGTTTGCAAATTAATGAACTCACGGAAAGAGAAGCCGTGGAGAACGTATACGCGACTAATTGACGACAATTCGGTATTGTCTTCGCCCTCATCGGCATTCACCGAAGTAGTGGTGTAAACAATACGCAGATAAGGATATTTATGATAGCACTCGCACAATTGCTCGCGCCAGTCAGGTAATTTAAAAGCTTGGTCAATGAGCAACACTTGTCCACCTTCGGCCATAAAGCGGCCCGCAAAGTCAACAATGCCGTGTGCTTGAAAGTAAAAGCTATTGAGGTTGATGTATAGGCACTGACGAAGCCGCACGTCAAAGTTCTCTTTGGCGTACTGCAACAGGAAGGAGGTGCGTCCCACACCACGAGGCCCTTTAATGCCTATCATGCGGTAGCTCCAGTCTATGGTGTCCATCAATGAACGGCGTACGGGAGCATTGTAGTGTTCCATCAGATAGGCGTGTGATTTGAAAAACGTCTCCATTTGTAACTCGGTTTCTGTAAATTCAAGGCAAAGGTACAAAGTTGTTGCGAAACTTGCAAAGCATGGATAGCATTTTTTACTCTCCACTCTTGTTTTTTTGCTCACGTGTGTACAAGCCCATGTTTTAGTTCTATTTGCTATTTTGCTGACTATTAGATAACGCTTCTTTGGGGGGTGGTAACCAATTACTTGCGTAAGTCAAAGTGTTATGTTTGAGGTGTGATATAACTTCAGTCCTTAATTTAACATGAATGAGCTAAAGACTAAACGTGACGTAGTAAAAAGTGGGTTCAATAAATCATGTGACGCAATACTCCCTCCCCTCCCTAACGCAATACTCCCTCCTCCTAAACCAAGTATTTTCGTTGAGGGGTGGTTCACCTTTGAAAAAATCCTCCCCGAAGTCCTATTATATGGGCTTCGGGGAGGATTTTTATGTCCTTTTGAGTTTTGCCAGATAGCAATATATCAATTTTATGTAGCTAATACCCGTTGGCGGAATTTCAGGTTAACGGGTTAACAAGTTGACAGGTTAACAAGTA
>URDV01000008.1 GCA_900546605.1 uncultured Prevotella sp. | reverse complement strand
GATCTCTTGTACCCACCTTGAAACTATAAGTGTGTTGTGCGTCAGCACAAAGATAACGAATGTTGTTACCTTTGTCATCGGTTAGTACAATAGCAGCGCCTTGTGCTTGCTGTAAGCAAGAGTCAAAGTCACCAGTAGCAGAAATGTAGGCTTCACGCAGTTGGCGCGCCTCTTCATCGGTGGGGATACGCCAATTAGCTAAATCATGCTCACTATACGTCTGTGCCAATTCTGATGCCATTTGAGGGGTCGTTGCATGTAGGGCGGATGTAACATTTGAAAAATCGTCAAGAGAAACGAGTAACAAATCAGCCGAATTGTCATTATATTTTTTTACTGCAGCCACTATATGTCCTTGCCATAATGATCCTACTGCTGGAATAGATGTAACCTTGTATGATGTATCTTCATCATCATCAGTTTTTGGCGTTTCACCATCATCTTTCTTTTCAATTGTAGTTGTAACATCGGCTGTAAAGGTGAATTGTAACGATTGTGGCTCGCCCCATTTAGCAGCCGTAACACTACCCGTAGCGCTCAATAAGCCATCAGCTGACAAGGTTCCATTTAACTGATAAGGTGTACTTGCATTTAATGGAGCTTGGTAGCAAACTTGTGCAAAACGTTCACCTTGTGCATCATTATAAACAATCGTAAAATTGGTGGCATTGCCAGTAGTTGGAAAGACATATACATCCCCCGACTTCCATTGTTGAGTGCCATCATCACGTACTAAAGGTATGGTTGCTTTTTTACTACCATTCCATTCTCCTCCTAAGCTAATACTTTCATGTGGAGATGCCATAGTGACATAAGCAGACGTACATACATCGGGTATATTATTGAGTGCAATCTGTAAATGAGCCATTTGATAGTGCATTTGCAAACTAAGGGTAGCAGTAGCTGCAGTGGGCGTAATGTCGGCAAATGCCATTTGTAGAGGGTGTGACGTAACATATCCCTTTGCAATTTGTTGAGCAAAGTCTGATGCATCGTCTGCTAATAAAGGTGCTTTAGCGGTTATTTGTGCACTTGCTACGGAATTTTCGGGCAAATTAAACACATTTTCGTTAGCAGCAACGGCTACTACACGTAATTCACTTGTACGTGGTAATTGTAAACTAACCTTATCGTTAGCTGATGTAACGACTTGACTTGCGCACAAACTGCCGTTTGTTGCAAAGGCATAAATGTGAAGTGGGTACACATCGTCACCAGATAGAGCCGCACGTGGGTAGATGCGAACAGAAGAAAATTTCCCATTTTCTTGTTCATCTTCATCCTCAAGTGTTAGTTGCTGGCACGAAGCCAACGATAGCAATGTACTTAGACACGATATTATAAATGTGAATACATTACAAATAAAAAAGTATCTTCTATTTTTCATTGATTAAGATTATTGTTAACATTATAGTAAGTTTCAAAATATTATTTTTATGCGATTAACAAGGCTTGCTGAGTAATTTTTTTTGTTTCTGCTGCAAATATATGTATTTTATTAGAGGAAACATGTTTTTCGTAAGAAAAAATATTATTTTGTAAAAAAAAAGTAGTCTTTTTATCTAAAATAAATAGTTTCAAACATATAGTTTAAGAGCTTATAAATTTGTTAACAAACACAATGTAATGTATAAGTGGCTTATGAATAAGAGGTGAATGTTCTTTATTGCATAGCATTCGTAAGGTATATACAATATCTTTTTGTAATGTCAATGATTCTTGAAGGAATAGAGTATAGATTAAGGTTATATATGAACATACAAAAAGAGGTATTTTTATAGGATGCACATTCATTATTGAATGCACATCCTATGCATACCAGTTGGTATGTATTATATGGTAATAAATAGAGCTGCAGAAGTCTCTCAATCTACTTATTTAATTCATCTTCTCTATGAGAACAACAGCATAGGCAGAGATACCCTCTTCGCGTCCAGTAAATCCTAACTTTTCAGTGGTGGTTGCTTTTATGCTAACATCCTCTTGCGTAACGTTCATGAGAGGAGCTAAGCAAGCTTTCATTGCAGGTATATGAGGATTGAGTTTAGGATGCTCGGCACAGATAGTAGCATCAACATTTCCTACATTCCATCCCTTTTCTGCTAAAAGCTCTGTGGTGCGTCTCAGCAAAATCTTACTGTCAATACCCTCAAATTGATCTGATGTATCGGGAAAGTGATAACCAATGTCGCGCATATTGGCAGCCCCAAGCATAGCATCACATATAGCGTGGATTAATACATCTGCGTCACTATGTCCCAATAATCCTAAAGTATGCTCTATTTTAATGCCACCTAAAAATAAATGGCGATTGGGCACAAGACGATGAACATCGTATCCCATTCCAACTCTAATTTTCATCGAATTTTATGTTGTTACGTTGATTTAATGTAAGTGGATTTAACGTCGTTTGCCAAATAAGTCACGAATGCCATCCATGTCAAATGCGAGTGACACACGTAGTGTTTGGTCGAGAGGGTTAGAAGCTGAAGTAGCTATAACGTAGCCTGCATCAATAGACATGACGTTCATGCGGAAACCTGCACCAACTGTTGCATATTTGCGATTACCTTGCATTTTGCTTTCATGATGATAACCTGCACGTAAGGTGAATTTGTCATTGTAAGTGTATTCAGCACCTATACTCCATTGTAACTCTTCCATTTCACCCTTAAAGCCGCGTTCAGAGTCACCAAAAGAACTGAATATACCACTTATAGACGATTTGTTATAGTACTCGCGGTCAAGGCGCTCTTGATAGTCCTCATCAAGTTCATCGGCTTTTTGTAAAGGCATTGAGGGTACTAATAGTTTATTCACATCAGCAGCAAAGCTAATGCGGTTGTACTCGTTAAGAGGAATCATGTAGCTTAATCCCAAGCGCAAATTGGTGGGAATAAAGTAGGAACGATCATCGCCATACGAGATTTTGCTGCCTATGTTATTAATGTTCAATCCCCATGCTAATTGACACTCTCGCTGTCCCATCATGAGGTAAGTGTTATAATAAAGGGCTATGTCGGCTGCAAAAGCAGAACCTGCGCTCGTATTGTCGTCATAGTGGCCAGTAATGTCAGAGTACATGTAGCGCAACGCTACTGCAGCTGAAAATTTTTCACTCAACATACGTGAATAGGCAGCATCAACACTCATTTCATATGGCTTAACGGTAATGCCTTTGCTAGCATCAACTTCGCCCAATGTGAAATAGCGTACAGATGCACTTAGTGCTTGGTAGTCACCGAGGCGTACATATCCTGTGGCGTTGAGTAGAGCAATACCCGTGGTGAGTTTGCGCAACCAAGGTGTGTAGTTAATAGCAAATCCTGCACGTGATATGGTAAAGGGATATTTGGCTGGATTCCAATATTGTGAGTGTACATCTGGGTCAGTAGCTGCACCAACGTCGCCTATACCACCTGCGCGGGCATCAGGAGCAATGCTTTGTGAATTAACGGCTGTGCGCACAGGGTTGAATTGGTCGCGTACTTCATCATCGGCCATGACTGTTTGTGAACTTGTAAAGGCTGCAAGCAGCAATGTTCCGCTTGCAAGCCATAGCTTGTTAGAAGTTCTCGTTTGGCATTGAATATGTGATTGGCGATGTTGCATTTTCTTATGTTGTATGTGTTGGATGATTGGTTGGAAGAATAAAGGCAATGGTAAAAACTCCTTTTTACTTTTGTCCAATTCATCTTTTTATTTAATAATGAGTTTTTTTGTCGATGTGTATTTGTTAGCAACCTTGCTTCTGTAAAAGTATACGCCCGATGGCAGATGGTTTCCAGCATAATCAGTAAGTTGCCAAGTGAATGTAGCGTATTGCCCTCCTGCGTCAACTTGAGTGCTTTGATGCCATACACGCATACCTGCGGTGTTAAAGACTTCGGTTATAACGTTGGTGCTTTCTTGTGGGTTAACGCGTTCGGCAAAGGTTGTAATAAATTGAGTAGATGATGTGGGCGTAGAGTTCGTTGCTGAAACATCAAAGGTAGAAATGGGCTGTTCGCTAACTTTAAACGTGAGTACGGATAGCGTGTGGTTGTCGAAAACATCCCACACACGCAGCGAAACTTTATGCTTACCTGGTGTTAACAAAGGCATTTCATATTGAAGAAGTCCTTCGTTATATTTACCATCTGAGAGCGAAAAGTAATCACTCACTGTTTTTAAAGTACTTTGGTCGTTGTCAAACCATAGATCCATATTATGTCCCATGTTACCCGTCATGACAGATATGCCTGAAGAATCGGCAATGGTGGCGTAAAGTATTGACTTTTGTGAAATGGTGCCTCCATCAGGAAAATCAGGCGTGTTAAAATACATATGTACCTTTGGCCCTAAGGTGTCTGCTACCTCTGGATTAGAACTGCGGTTGAAGCAAAAACGATTGAATTTTCCATTATATTCGCGCTTTTTGTCGTTGCTTACGGCATAAAGAGAGAGTAGTGATGGTGAATTTGATAGTGTCGCACCACGCGGAATGACAAAATCTATGTCAAAACGCCCATCCTTTACTTGCACATTGCCTTCAAATAGACTTTGTGTGTAGTCTGTGAATTGTAGTGGTGAGGCAGAGTCATTACCTGTTCCATGACAAGTAATGGTTTGTTGTGGAGCAAAGATTGTTGCATATAATGTGCCATTAAAGGTTTCATCTGTTTTGTCAGAACCAGCTGAACTATCGTAGATGTGTCCTGAAAAGCGTATGGTACGACCTACATCAAGGTTGCTGATTGATGTGCTCTGCAAGTTATTGCCATCTATTTGGTCAATAGCGATGCCAGTATCTGCATATGCAAGGTTCAGAGCAGGGTCTCCCAAGAACACATACTTCATTTTGTTCATAGTAGGATCTGACCCGATGGTATTGCCGTTTGAACTAGATGTGAGCAGTTCAACTTTAGCCAAGCGCATGGCATCACCTATGCAATAGCGTTTGTTGTCGGCATCCTTGGCAAAGAGATATTTCACAAGTCCTTTATTGAGTGAACTATTGTAGTTAGCATACACTGAACGTGAGGCACATATAACACCCATTGCTCCACCATTTTGGTTAAAGATAGCGCTACGTCCTAAGTCATCGGTAGCATCATCATAAGGAGTAATTTCGCATGAAGCAAAAATCCATAGTGGCATAGACGTACTTTCGTTTGTTTCCATTTCACTCTTGTCGAGCAAAAAGTAGTTAGACAATCGTTCTGGACGTCCGTGACCATTGTAGTTGAACACCAATGCACCTTGTTGCATAGCGGTTTTCAGTTTGGTGTTTGCCAACGGGATGGTTTTTCCTTTGGCTTCGCTTACAACGGGGTAGGCATCAAGATAGATGCGACGAAGCATAAAGCCTTCGTTGGCCGACAATGCTACTTGGTTCGATACGTTTTGGGCATCATTCATGTGTAGATTGTTAT
This sequence comes from uncultured Prevotella sp., assembly GCA_900546605.1. Taxonomy (GTDB): domain Bacteria; phylum Bacteroidota; class Bacteroidia; order Bacteroidales; family Bacteroidaceae; genus Alloprevotella. The sequence continues at coordinate 14,210 of URDV01000008.1, read as the reverse complement.
TACCTGCATCTCCTACTGCCCACATACGATTCTTCCAAACTCCCACTTGAGAATTTTGTCCATAGCGTAGAGCTTGGTCAACTAACCATGTTGCTTGAGTTTCATCTTTACACAGAAAACGTCCTATGCCTAAGTCAATTTTTTCGGTAGTTACATTACTGCCCTCACCATCATCGAGCAGACCATAATAATCGTCAGTTACATAGTCATAGAGTGTGCCGAGACGATATTCCCCCGTCTTTTTTTCTTCTTCGCTACGCTCATAAGCCAATAGGTAGTCATCGGGGGATTGATTTTTATAAGCATCAGTTATCATGCGGTTATCATAACGACATTCACCAAACAAGAGCAAATATCGTGGCGCATTTTGCGTGTCGCTTGCTTTGTCGTAAAGCATCTTTATGTAGCGCCTATAGGCAGAAGCATCGGGCGTTCCTGATGAGAATTCATTGTATAGTTGGTCTGCACGTACCACTTTTACACGTAGTCCATTCTTCTCACGATGGGCTTGTGCCAAACGTTCGGCTTGTGCAACTAACTTGCCCGAAGCAGGCACAATTATAACATAGTCAATGTCCTGATCTGCATGTAGGTTTTGATTCTCAATTGTTCCTACAAAAGTAGGGCTATCATAGTTGGCAGCTATGTCAACCACTATATAGCGATCGGTAGCATCATTAGTAAAAGCTGTATAGGTGTTGCCTGACAAGGTGCCGTTTAATTCAGAAACCGTGCTTTGTGCATCGCCTAATTTCCATATGCGTGTATTACTATCAGCCCCTTCAACTTTTAATAGTAACTGACCTACTTGGTCGGTAGTGAATGCATTTGAACATTGGGGCGTGAGTTGGCGCTTGTAGGTGGCGTATAGATAATTTAAACGCCCTTTTACTTCTGTTTTTACCACAAATCGGGCTTCATCACCTATCGTTATTTTAAACGAGCCAGTATAGCCTCGTGCACTTTCGCCATCACTTATTTTAGAAAAGTAACCACTTGCCAATGTTTGCGACTCGTTGTTAGCTTGATAGATGACAAAAGGTGTGCTTGCCCCTTGTGGAAGCCCCGAAAGGTCATAGGAAATTTGACACTCATCACCAGTATTTCCAGGCAAGCTGAGTTTAAAGGTGTGTCCTCCTTTCAATTCGTTATCATCAAAGAATTTACGACCGCCATTATACCAAGTGAAAGCTTCGTTGTCAATGACGGCATGATAAGTCACAGCAGTCACCTCTTTGGCATTTTCAGCAGAAGTAGCTTCAGCAATTTGCCATGTGGCGGGAAGCGTGTCGTCTTCAGCCTCAGTTAGGAAATAGTAGCTATAGTTTGAAAAAGTATTGCGTGTAAACTTTGTGTTACTATTCCATGTTATCAACCCTTCAGCATAGAATAATAGGGAGCCTTCACGACGATAGAGAGGGACTTCGTTTAAGTCATCAATAAGTGCATTCTTGCCAGTGAAAGTAAAGTTCTCATTGATGAGCCTTCCACCATAGCCATAGAGCTTGACTTTTGATGGATTACTAAACCCAGCTTTCTTTAGTTCAGCATCAGTTATTTGGTAAATGCCTTCTTTACTCACTCTTATTTTCACCCATTTACCTGTAGCCAATACTGAATTTTCAGCATATCGAGAGGCTTTTGCCGTGGCATATGCAGCCCTCACGATGGGGCGCATGTTGGACTTTATACCATGGTCGTGAATAGTATGCTTAAGCTCATATTGCTTAATGACGTACCAAGCACCTCCGCGTTTTACCACAGGCGTATATGACACGTCAACAATCGTTTCTCCGCGACTAATGCCACGATTGATGTTAAACTTTACTTGTTTTGAAGCTTCAAATCCACTATTACGCAAATCTTCGACCGCTTTGCGAGATAAGCGTTCGTATTCAGGATATTCTATGTGAAAACTAACAGAATCAGATGGCAAAAGATGTCCTAAGTTGAATTGTTCAACTTTGTGTAAGTCTTGTGCTTGTAAGTAATTTGCTAGTGCAAATGAGAGTAGGAAAGGTGATATCTTCATAGAGTGTGAAAGGAAGGGCGAATGCAGAGTCAAGTCGGGTTCAATAAATTAGCTATTTTTTATGCATTTAATTCGAGAGAATAAATGGCATGTTTTCGATAGAGTAGCAAAATCTCGTTTAACTCAGCTTTTAATAGCATGGTGCGAGATGGCAAATAGTAAAGTGTACCCCTTTAAAGAAACAATTTAGAGTGATGGTAATTAATATATCCCACCTCCCCTTATTGCCAATGTAGTGCAAATATAGTTGAAAGAACTGGAAGAAAACGCGAAATGACCAAAATACTTGTTTCGATTTTACGATTTTCAATCATATAGTAGCCTTACTTTACATAAAAGCTTACAACGTCACTATTGTTTAATTGTAGCGTAATGAAGTCATCGATGTGAACCTGCACTTCTTCAATGGGTAGTGGTAAAAGCAACAAATCGCCTTGACGCATAGTATAAAATTCGCTGATGCGAGCCACCTGTTTGTCAAACACTTGTGCCAACTGCTGCTTATTAAAAGTGGTTGAGAATGTTTGTTGATTAATGCACAAAGTAGCATCTGTTATGTTGTTAGGGGTGTGTATCGCCTTTTCAGGCACCACAACGGAATCGTCAAATCCCAAAGCCAAATCCCATGGGCGAGCTTCATTTTGCATTTGAGCGAGCAAATCACGTGCCACGAAGTGAGCACTAATTGTCATATTATCGGCATCATAATATCGATTAGCAAATTGTGCATGAATGCTACGTCCTAAACGATTAATGCGAATGCAAGCACACAGTTGCACCATGCATCGTGATGCAAAGTCGGGAATGAAGAAGGGACGCTTTTGTATGAGTAATGCAGTATCAGGAATAGAAACTACATCAACATCATCATATAACGTTTCATCTTGACTATTATTGTGTATTAAGAATCGAAATATTTTCATTTTCAACTATAATTGGTTTGTTATTAGAAGAGAGAGTGTGTGTGAGGCAAACTACAATGTCAATGTTTTATTACATATTAATTGTAGTTTGCCCTTTGGTATGCTATGAATTAGTAAAAGATATCACATGCATTTTCTCTCCTTACTAATGTGTCTATTTTACATGTACGAAGGCACTAACGATTAAGAATAAACTTAATGCTCACACCAAAGTCTTGTGTGGTGACAGGATAAGAGCTTGATGTAAGTAGCGGTTTATTCATCTGTCGATCATAATAAGCCGTTAGCGTTAGGAATTTGCTTAGTGCATAGTCGGCTGAGAATGACACTTGCACCGCCTTATTACCACTTGTGGCTTGCGTCAGTTGGGTCAGAATGTCGCGATTCAATGCACTTTGATTGCGTAGCGTAAAATCAAGGCGCAGATTTAAGTCGTTGGCAAAGCCTCGACTATTAGTTTGTGTTGACTTATTCGTTCCGCTACTGGCCTTTTTACTTCGTACCGTCTTTTTAGGGGCAAAGAGGTTTAAATCGGCAATTTTGTACCCTAAGCCAATAACAAAGTCGTTTGACCGTGTTTCAGACAATTGCTGTGACGTCATGCTGAGCATTAATACACGTGTCTTGCGCATTTCGACCTTAGCCGTAAGGTTATTTTGAAAAGTCATATCAACACCAATGAGAGGTGAAAAACTTTCGTTGATGCTAACGGTCGAAACATCGTACATACAACTTGGAATGGGGTTACCTGAAGCAACATCATTGATGAAGCCAAAACCATTCATGTATTCCATGTAACTAGTGTATGTGTTATAAGAGCCTATAGAGTAAACACTTTTGTAAGAGTGGTTTAAGTTAAAACTCTTGAACACTTTCTTCATCTTAGGCAATTTGGCTAAACCACCATAGCTAATACTCCAGTTAGGAAGCATTTTTAGTATTGAAGGGAAAATGTCCAAACCTGAACCGCCCATTGTGTATGCATTCAAAAATGCGGGAATCATCACTTCGGGCGAGTAGGAACTCACCGTTCCGTTGGCAGGATCGAATTTTTCGCCAGCTAAGGTTGACCCAGTGGGGTAGTGAGCGCCAGCATACAAGCCCTCCACTTGCTGCTGATAGCTGGCAAGGGAATTAACAAACTTATTAAAGGTCTTGCTCTTATACCCCTTGTCGGGCGATCCCGTTTTCTCAAAGGCCGAACCAATTGAGATAGTAGTCATAGAGAAAGAACCCGTTTGCGTTGTGGGCATACCATCAAACATAAATTGTATGCTGCGGTTGCGAGTTGTGTTGTGTGAGGCGTTGAGGTCAATTTTTACATCACGTAAGGGTTCAAGCGTAGCTCGCAATTGCAGAGATTCGTTAAGGGCAGATGTAGCAGGAGTTGTGACACTATCAGCCATTAAGAGCCACCCACGTTCTGCCGCTTTACGCACATACCCCTCGTTAGTAGTTCCGAATGCGAAGTCGAGTCCAGGCGAAAGCATGCCAGTATTTTTGCCTTGTCCAAAAACATCACCCACGTTAGGTAAGAAACCAGGCACATTTAGGTTAAACCGATTGGTGTAATTAATGCTGACATTACGTACCATCATCAAAAATCGTGTACCCATTTGCAAAGCTTTGTACCATCCTTGATCCTCCTTACGTTTTTTCGGAGTAACAGTAACCTTAATGCGTGCAGTATCTTTTGATAGAATTTCAATTTTGTTATTATCTAACACCTTAAAACGCAAGGGGTAACGTGAACCATCAGTGCGTAAGGCCGTTACGCGCAAATGCTTAGAGCGTTGGTTGTGTTGCAAGGTTTGAGTAGTGTCGGCCTTTAGTGTCAGTTCCTTTTTGAAATTCTTTTTTTGTTCATCCTGCTTTGCTTTGTTTTTGGGCGTTTGCGAATATTTTTTATTCACCTGCTTCAAAAATTTAGAATGGTTGTAAAGAGTTTCAAAGTTCAAGCGCCCGTTACCAGTTATGTTGCGAGAGTTGCTGATGGTGTTACCCAAAGTTGAACCATCTTGTAACTCAGAACCACGAGCCCAATTATAGGTAGCATTATAGGAAACGTCAGCTGTTAGCCAATCAAACAGAGGAAGCTTGTTAAGCGGCAACTTCCACGAAAAGTCGAAGTTTTGCTGATAGGATAAAGGACGTCCTAATTGCTTGATGCTATGCCACACAGAGTCTTTCCATGCAGAGTAGCGGTCGGGGTAGAGATCTTTGTTAACCGCCGTATAAGGTTGCTCAATTTCAGCATTTGTGCCCGATGTAAAGTTAGCGTGGATGTTCTTTGTTAAGTCCCAACGGAGTTGGAATGAACGGTTCCACAAAAAGTCGCTCGACCAAGTCAAGGGCAACGATTGATTGTTAAGGTTTTCCATGTCACGCTCCTGCAATTCGTAGTAAGAGCGATTGATGTCAGAGTTAAACCCAACGTTTTGCGGTAGGAAGTTAAAGCTCTGATCCTTTAAGATACGGAACCATTTAGACTTGCTCTTAGACTTTTTAAAGGGTTCAAAAGCCTTTAGGTTAGGAGCCCAATTATAGTTAAAAGAGTACTTCCAGTTTTGATCCTTTTCCCAAGCAGTAGTTTCCCCCGTAGTGTTACGGGTTGAATAAGCATAGCCGAATGTAAAGTTCGCAGGGTCATAAGGCATAGGATGCGCTTTTGTAGCAATATTAAGACGTGCGCCTGAAATGCTAAAGTTCTTATTAATGACCACCTTTTCGGCAATATTTCTAAGCGAATCCTTTTGTGATTTTTCAGGCAAAGCATCTAACGCATCTTTTAACTCCATATCGGTGTCAAGCGGATTGTATCGAGGCGAGGTGCGTTGTTTGGCATATGAATAATATATAGGTGCATTCAATTTAGCCTTCTCGGGCAAGAGCTTGCCGGCATTCACATTCGTTGTAACCGAGTATTCATACAAGTTGTCGTCACGTCGTTGGCTCACAGTTTCCTCTAATCCGCCAAAGCCCTCCGTTTCGATGTGGCCAGTAAGGTTCACCGTAGCCAAGTCAGACAGTTGAATGTTCAACTGTGACTGAGCTGCCCAGCCCCCTTTGTTAGTAAATTGTTGGAGTCGCAACTCGTTGGCCCATACCTCAACATTTTGAATGCTGCGTGAATTATTACGCACACCAATCATAATAGTGCGTACTTCGCCCAATGAAGGGTTACCCATTACGCTCACCTTGTTAGCAGGTCGAGCTGGGTCGTATTCAGAATAGAGTTGTGCGTACGAGGCCGTCCCCAAAGCCTTCTGACGATTACGATTCTTTTTAGTATCAGTTAGTAGGCTAAGGTCAATATCAAGCATATTGTCTTCAGGCCACACAATTCGTGCGTTAGCCGTATTGTCGGCATATTTATTAGCGGGTGTAATCTTTAGCGGAATTTCATATTCGTAGAAGTTGCTTTTATAGTCCGACCCCAAACGAATAAATAAAGATGTTTGTCCATCCTCTACCGCCTGTTCGCCAATAAGTGAGTTAGCATGAGCAAACATTTGCAAATGCTTGTAACGCCTTAAGTCAAGCGACGTGTTTTTGTATACCGCACGCGCATCTCCGCTTGATAGTTGCTTAATGGTGAGCGACAAAGCTTGTTCGTTGTTTTGCAAAATTTGAGTTTGGCCAGGGTCCACCACACGGCTAATGCCAGGAGGCATAATGTAGTTAACTGGCTCCTTCGCATTATTCTCCTCAAAGTTAACAGCACTCACTTCAAGCGTACCACTCACTTCAGGAGCTTTGCCTTGGTATAGGGCTTGTTCATATGATCGCCATTCGCCATGCACCAAGTTAAGAGTGGCAAAACGCAGCACAACAGGCTTATCAAATCCCGTCAAGAACATACGCATGAATCGGATAGACGAAAAATCAGAGATACCCCCTTCACGCTTTTCGTATTGGTCAACAGGAATGCGGAATTGGTACCACGTATATTCGCGTGTTTTACCATCGCGAGTTTTTTGATTCGCTACTCGTTTATCGACGATATAGTTTTGTCCTACCTGCATAGCCCCCTCATCAATACGCACGTGGTATTGATAGTACTTTTCATACTCATTAAGTGTGAAGTCCTGGTTAATATCCTCCACATCAGGTTGAGTTTTATAAGCCGTACTATACTTTTCAGGTGAATTATCAGCATCAACCGAGTTACCATTAGGGTTATTGATGTATTTGTAACGATCAAGAATAGAACGATTCTCGCGGTCATAGTCAGAGCCACGATAGTAGTGATATTTGTCGGCAGAAGGAGCAAGTAAAATGCTATCATAAACAGCGGGACGCACTTTACTTTGTATGGCTGAGAGAAAAGCCGCGTAAGCAGGGTAAGCCTTTTCTTCCTCCGAACTTAGGCCATTCAGTCCAACATCCTGCTTAGCACGTGAGCCGCTGGCTGTGTTAAAGGCATAGGTAACCGTGTTTTGTGTAGGCACACGTCCCCATATAGTTTCGGTGTATTGTGAAGGGTCACCATCAACGGGCAATCCGCTTTCGTAGAATTTTTTACCATCCTTCAAAACATCCTCACTAATTTCGCCCAAGTTAAAGTATAGGTCGCCGCTGAATGTAGAGCCAGCATCCCGTGCTTTAATAAATGGGTCAAGCATCCAAAATTCAATATATTCGATGTTAGCCGCTTCAAAGTCTGAAGTTTCAAGCTTACGCATCATTCCGCCCCATCTTTGCTTAGGATTGAGCAAGTGTCCATCTTGATCAAGTGAAGGATCAAGGTTATAAGGGCCACGTTCGTTAGGGTAGAAGGCCAAATTCAGCACATTAAGCGTATTCGACTCTTGCATGTTCACACTCTTGTTAGGGAAGAGTTCGCTTTTGTACACCTCGCGCACATCGGGGTCCGAGAGCTGGTTCAAGTCATTCTTAATGTGGCTTGGAGTAAGGCTTGATGAACGACGTGTAAAGAGGGGGTCAATATAATACCAAGCCAACAAGGCACGATTGTAGCCATAACGCACATCGTTGGTTAACTTCGACTCATTAAACATAGATGGAACACTTGACAAACTCCATTCCTTAGGATTTGAAATATCAATTTCGCTCTTAGAGTTTTCGAAGTCATCAATGTACGAAGCATTTCCTTGCGCCCCTTGGCTTTTGCCTGCCACAAGTTGTGCAAATTCAGCTGTGAAATTAATGCTCGAAGGGGCAGTGCAATGAATAAGAGGTAACTTATTTAACCAGTCAGTAATACGTTGACTTTGTTTCTTCCATGACAGGTTAAGTCCCCAAAGCGTGTTGTTCAAGGGTTCTGCACCCATTGACACCTTTGTAGTCAGCGGCTTTTCGCCTAAGTGCATGAACGTACCCCCCATTTGGAAGTCTTTGCTAAAGTCATATTGAAAGTTCATGCCAAACATAGTTTTGCGTTGCATGCCATAGTCAGAGTTACTTTCAAGACTTACATTGACGTTTGTTCCAGCGTCTAAAATGCTCTTATTTAAAATATGCACCACACCCGAATAGTAGTCAACCGTGTAGTCAGACCCCTCAGTAAGAGTTTGTCCACCAGCTGTAACCACCACCGATCCACGAGGAATGTTCATGGCACCCAATTGAATTTCATCATTACGTGTAGCTTTATATTGCCCCGTAATCATGAATTTATTCTTTTCAGCAATTTGTTTAGCAACGGTACGTATCGAATCATATAACTCCTGGAATATGTACTTATTGGCCACATCAGTGTTGCCAATTGCTTTAGCTAACGACGAGCCAAAAGGTTCAACAACGGGGAAGAAAATACGACCGCTTGAAGCATCAATTGTATACCCTTCAACAAAGTCGAATATACCATTAGCTCCAATTTTGTTATTATTGTCTAATCGGTCAAGCCCCACCAATTGCAGAATTTTTTTGTCCTTCAGTCCAGGTTCAGGAATATAACTTAAGTATACGCCAGCTGTGTCAGAGAGTAATTTAATATCAAGTTTAAATTTATCTTTTTGAACCGAAGTAGCACCCAGCGAATATACATTCTTCATCATCAAGTTCCAGTTACCCATTTGTGGCGTACAAGCTGTGTTCTTAAGCGTTTTCACAAAGAGCACATCTTTATTGTCTTTACGGTCAGAAGACAATTCGCCCACTTGGTAAGTTTGTCCCTTAAAGGTATATTCATATGCCACAGCAAGAACTTGGTCAGTTTGTAATGACTGTTTCAGCGAAATGTAGCCGAGCGAAGTGTTAATAGAATACTCTGAACTTGATAGTTTACGTGCCGACTCTAACTTTTCGTAATCCACTCCACCCACCAGTCCAGCTCCATCAAGCGTAGTAGTAGCTGTTGAAATGTTTCGAGCCGATTCAAGAGTTGAATTCAGCGTGCCATAGAGCGAGTTAGCGTTGTTAGTAGGGTAGGTTTCGCCCCCTGGCACCCATAGTTTGTTGGATATGTGGTCGTGTTCAGCCAAATCAGTAAAGGCTACAATATTACGGGTGTCAGTAGTAGCCCCAGTTTTGTTTGTAACCCAAACTTCGATGCGCTTAATAGTAATGCCCGATGTAATGTTAGGCAATTGGCGCATATTTTCGTCATAATGGTCGCGAAAGTAGTGTGAAAGGAAAAAGTGGCGATTCTCGTCATAAGCATCGGCCGAGAACTCAAAACTTTGCAATTGTGCGCCCCCCTTTGTACTAACGCTTGATGATGAAGACTTTTTTTGTGCCACAACCGTTGAAAGTTTGAGTTTACCAAACTGCATATCGGTACGCACACCGAACAAAGAAGTAGCACCACGCACTAATGAAGAGTTCGTGGGCATGCTCACATTACCCGCCTCAATAAGTTTAATGATTTCATCTTCTTTACCCTCATAGCGCAACTTGAGATTTTGGGCATCAAAGTCAAATGTGGCTTCGGAGTTATAGTTAAAGTCCATGTTCACTTTGTCGCCCACTTTTCCGTTGAGGCTCAGGTTAATTTTTTCGTCAAAGTCAAAGCCAAACACCTTACGATTACGTTCTGATAAACTTGGATTGTCAGTAAAGCGAGTGTTAGCACCAATTTTAAGTTCGGCCGAGCCTTGCGTTTTAATGCGTACGCCACCTGGGCCAAAGATCTTATTCATTGGTCCAAGGTCAAAGTGCATGTCAGTAAAGTCAAATTTATCCTTACCATTCTTTTTAAACTCCTCTGCATTCTTTGTGCGATAATAGTTGGCAATAGACCGCTTCATCATGAGGTCTTGATATTCTTGCCACGACAAAGAGAAGGGAGTGTCAAGGTATTCATCGCCCAGTTTAGTCCCCAACATATACCCACCTGTGACGTCATCATAGGTAGCTTCCGTTTTTAAGTTATCAGGATTTTTTAAGTCAAAAGGCCCACTTACTGTGTCTGCAAGCGTGGTAAACGATGTTTTCTTTACTTTAGGCAAAGAGTCATTATCCGCAGTCGTAAGCGCCTTATTTGTTGTGTTAAGTGCAGCAACATTATGGCTTGATTGCGGTGCTATATAGAAATGCATAAATGCTGCCTGACCAACCCCAATGCTAATAGAGGCCAGTGCGAGCAGCAGTATGTAGAACGTACTTCTCAATGGTTTATATGTATATTAACTCCGTTGGCGCAAATAGTGGTACACGTGATAACAAGTAAGCTATGCATTACCTGTTATGTGAAAGTTAAAATAGTGGGAAGCTAAAAAAGAACTTAGCAAACAACCCCATTAACTCGTTTACGAATTTCGCCAACGCGTATATTAAAGCGTCTTGTATAAAATCGATTCAGTTTTTGAATACTTGTAGCAGACAAAAATATGTTATTCAAATGCCCATAAAGGCGTCGTTACAACATCTTTAGTGCTTTTTTAATAATATCTTCAACAGGCGTGTCGGGAGCATCTTTAACAATCTGCATCACAACCTTTTGTGTAGGAGCAGGTGCAAAGCCTAACACAGCAAGCGCCTGCACAGCCTCTTCAACCAAAGGCAATTTGGCCGAAACAATTGCATTATTATTGTCTGCGATAGCGTTGTTAGCATTCAAAAATGCAGTCATTTTATCCTTTAAGTCCACAATAATGCGTTGAGCAGCTTTTGGACCAATCCCCTTTACACTTTTGAGTGAACGTACATCCTCCGTTTGAACGATGTTAGCCAAGTCAGCAGGTGTAAAGGCTGAAAGAATCATGCGCGCAGTTTGTCCTCCCACCCCCGAAACGCTCAGTAAGAGAACAAACAAGTCACGTTCAATACGTGTGGCAAAGCCAAAGAGCAAGTAGGCATCTTCACGTATGACCTCGTAAACGTAAAGCCGCGTCTCTTTTTTATTTTGAATAGCCGTGTAAGTATTGAGCGAAATGCTGAGGCCATAGCCTACGCCATTGGCTTCAATAATAGCCATAGTAGGTGTAACCTCATCAACAACGCCTCTGATGTATTCTATCATGTTATAACGAGTGATTCGTTCGTTTATTGTGTAATATTGAATGAAAAAAATATAGTTAGCTTCATGTGTCCAAACAGGAGCGAACTATATAGAAGTTGTTTAAACTTTTCTGACGAAGATTAAGTTTGAAGTGATATCTCTTCAGAAATTCAATCATTCCATTTTTTTTGAGTTGCTTTTTCTATAAGATGGTATAAACCGATAGCCGAGAATCAAGCATGCTTGTTATCTTTGCCGATGTGCAGCGCATCTTAAAAAGATAGAGAGGCAAATTTTGAAATATATAAAAGTATAGACAACTTCAAAGATTATTTGCGAATCAAGTGTAAAAACTCCTCGCGAGTTTTCTCCTGATTAAAAGCTCCGCAAAAGTCAGACGTAACGGTAGTAGAGTCATCCTTTTCAACCCCACGCATTTGCATACACATATGTTTGGCCTCCACCACCACCATAACCCCTAATGGCGAGAGTGCCTCGTTAATGCAATCTTTTATTTGCTTTGTAAAGCGCTCTTGCACCTGCAAGCGATGTGAGAAGATGTCCACTACACGTGCCAACTTCGAAAGCCCCGTTATGTAGCCATTAGGGATGTATGCTACATGAACTTTACCATAGAAAGGCAACATATGATGTTCGCACAAAGAGTAAAACTTAATGTCCTTCACAATAACCATTTGGCTATATGGCTCTTTAAACTTAGCCGAGTTGAGAACCGCTTGTGGGTCCATTTCATAACCTCGCGTAAGCGTTTGCATAGCTTTAGCCACGCGTAGGGGAGTTTTGATTAAACCTTCACGTTCAGCGTCTTCGCCCAACAGTTTTAATATTTCATGATAGTGGTGTTGCAATTGTTGCAACTTTTCATCATTGTCCATAAGTTGGAATCGTATTGTTTTCGGTGGGTAACACTCACATTTGTGCTCCCATAAATGTTAAACTTAAAAATGTGTACTCTTTGGGTACGTTGATTTCTTGGGTTACGGGTTAACGAGTTAGGGGGGAAGGTAACGGGTTAACGAGTGAACGGGTAAGTATGTTATATGGTACTTATTCAGCTAAGGCCTGAATGGTAAGAAATTAAGAAGTCCAGCAAACTTACCTGTTACCCTATTAACTTGGACAAACTTACCCGTGACCCTATTAACCCTTTACCCCGTTGTTAGCCAATTTTTGCGTCCTAATAAGGAATGTTAACCTCGCTTGCAACTATGCGCACCTCATATGATATGTGCGAGCGTCGAATCAGTCGAACGTATTTTTGCGCTTCCTCACGTGTTTTAAAATCGCCCACATGCATCACCCAACGTGGAGCCTCAAAACTTGCATATGATGCCAACTCAGGAAATTTTGATCGACATTTATTGCCCATCTTAATAGCTTTTTGCTTGTCGGCACGTGAGTTACCTCCCGTAAAGATGCAAATGCGGTAGCCACGAGCTTTATGGCGTGCTCGGTTCACGTATGAGTGATAGGCGTTATGGCCACCACTATTACCATTCCTCTCTTCATTACGTGTAGCGTGCTGTCGTGAACTATTTACGTTCTTGTTCTCTTTGCTTTGGCCTGCGTTGTGAGTAGTATTGTGCGAAGCATTAGCAGAGTTGCTGCCTACCGCATGGTTGGCAGGAGTGTTAGTAACATTCTTCTTAGGGCTTTCGGCATTAGGTGTAGTGGTTGCTACAGGTTTACCATTAGTCATGGGCAACGTAACGGCACGATTGTTAGTGGCTGTCTTTTTTACAGCCTTTTTGCCGTTCACCACTTGGTCTATTTCAGCCGAATGATTAACCACCACCGTTCCTTTTCCAGCTTCGTTTTGACGTAGTTTCTCGGTATAAGTATTCTGTGCGTTCAGTTGAAGCGCAAAGAAAGAGAGAGCAATGAGAATTTTAATAGATTTCATGAGCGCATATAAAATACAAAAAATGAATGCGGAACACACCCTCCCTTGTGTGTTGTGTTAGTCACAACATACGCGTGTTAACAGAACACCCCAATACACAATAGCGTGTGTTCCGCATTCAAATTACAATCAAGCTTGTTTGGGCAAATTAAGCCTTCCAAGCATCAATGATGCCCTTGAAGTCGGCAGCCTTAAGTGCAGCGCCACCAATCAAGCCACCATCAACGTTAACCTTAGAGAAGATCTCCTTGGCATTTGAAGGCTTGCAGCTACCACCATAAAGGATAGAAACATTTTCGGCAGCTTCAGCACCGAACTTGTCGGCAATGGTTTGACGAATGAAAGCATGCATCTCTTCAGCTTGATCAGCAGTAGCTGTTTTACCAGTACCAATAGCCCAAACGGGTTCATAAGCCAAGATGATGTGTGAGAATTGTTCGGCAGTAAGGTCGAAGAGTGAACCTTCAAGCTGAGCCTTCACAATTTCGTTTTGCTTACCAGCTTCGCGATCTTCAAGCACCTCGCCGATGCAGAAGATAACATCAAGATTGTTAGCAAGAGCCAAGTTCACCTTCTCCTTCAAAATTTCGGGAGTTTCGTGATAGTAAGCACGACGTTCGCTGTGGCCAAGGATAACATAGTTAGCACCTGTGCTCTTTACCATTTCGGCAGAAACCTCACCTGTGTAAGCACCACTTACCTTGTCAGCGCAGTTTTCAGCACCCAAGCCAATGATGTTAGAGTCGATGATGTTGGCTACTGAAGCAAGGTGAATGAAAGGAGTGCAGATGATAACACCACAGTTGGGTTTGTCAGCAGTCAGAACCTCATTCAGTTCTTTAGCCAAAGCAACACCTTCCTGTAAATTCTTGTTCATCTTCCAGTTACCTGCAACGATTTTCTTTCTAGATCGGAAGAGCACACGTC
>URDV01000007.1 GCA_900546605.1 uncultured Prevotella sp. | reverse complement strand
AGCTATGATAACCATTCCCTCTGGCACATTTTGTAGGGCTATGCCAAGGCTTACGGTCCAGCTATTAGGTGTGGTGTCGCATAAACTCACTCCTGCAGCCATGCCTTCAGGCAGTTTGTGCAAGGCTATGGCCATAACAAACAACAGAACTCTATTAAGTGTTGTGTTGTGGTGGTGTTCAGCTTCATCAAGTCCTGTAATATGATGAAGATGTGGAGTGAACAGGTCGAGCACATTTAAAAACAAAGCGCCAATAATAACACCTGCTACTACCATCCACCAATGGCATGTCATGTCAAAGGCGGGCACAATGAGTCCTAATGTTGAGGCTGCTAACATAATGCCCGCGCAATAGCCTAATATTGTATCATTCCATTTGTGAGGCAGTTCTTTAATCAAAAAGCCCAATGCGCTTCCTATAATTGTTGAGCCACATAAACCTGCGGCACTTATCCAAATTTGATTCATCACGTTTTATTTAGATATAGCGTATGTGTATATTATGATTATTAAGTAGGTGTTCAAAATTATTTTATACAATCAGTAGATGTAATTTTCACATAGAAAGCACATTCTCGGGCACAAATGTTTCTTTTGTTCTTGGTCACATAACCTGCTATAATCCTCTTCGGTTTTCTCGTTATCGGGGGGCAGGAACCATCGATAACGTTCTTTCTATGAAAAAATAATTTTGAACACCTGCTTAGCCAATGTTTTGAGTCGTAGGTGTGGGTGTATTTATTACCACTATGTTTGAATGTATAGGGTTTTATGTTGCAAAGGTAATACAAATAACATTTTCTGAAAAGTAATGTAATCATTCCATCCGATTGTCATTTTGAATACCTGTTTTTCGCTTAGCACAAAAACATATTTATCACCTGTTTTTTTCTCATATTTTGTACATCTTTATTGTACCAATCTATAGAGTGATATGTTATTTACGCGTTAGCATACTTACTTGTTAACTTGTCAACTTGTTAACCCGTTAACCAAGATTCTTGCCAACGGGTGATATGTTATTTCTGTCATACGTGCTAAGTGTTTAGTGTGAAAGGAGCCTTATTTAAGAAAGTACCCTATGAACTCCCCTTTTAACGAATTGTAATAAGTTTAGACGACTTCAATATCTATCGAAAATATAAAATATTTTAGAACACCTACTTCAAGAAAAAATTATACTTTTGTGTTGTGATTGGCTCATGAAAGGAAATAATAAGGTTAATATTGCAGGAAGGGGAAAAACTAAACATGGAGTTAGATAAACGCGTATATTTGGCAATTGATTTGAAGTCATTTTTTGCATCGGTTGAGTGTGTAGAGCGGGGGCTTGACCCACTTTCTACCCACTTGGTGGTGGCAGACAAAAGTCGCACGGACAAAACCATCTGTTTGGCTGTATCGCCTTCACTTAAGGAATATGGCATAGCTGGCCGTGCTCGACTGTTTGAGGTGGTGCAGCGAGTAAAACAAGTAAATGCTGAACGTGTAAGTTGTTGTGGGCGATTTGTAGGCAAATCTCATTTTTCAGCAGAGCTTGCGCAACACAAAGATTGGGCGTTAGACTACATTGTGGCCCCTCCACACATGGCGCGTTATGTGGCTTATAGTACGCGCATATATGGCATTTACTTAAAATATGTAGCCGAGAGCGACATACATGTATACTCCATTGATGAGGTTTTTATTGATGCAACACCTTACTTATTAACCTACGGTGTGACAGCTCATGAGTTTGCATTGAAATTGGTGCGTGAGGTGTTACGCGAAACGGGCATTACGGCCACAGCGGGCATTGGCACCAATCTTTACTTGGCAAAGGTGGCTATGGACATTGTAGCCAAACATATGCCTGCCGATAAAGATGGTGTGCGCATAGCTGAACTAAACGAAATGGAATATCGTAGGCAGTTGTGGGACTTTAAACCTATCACTAAATTTTGGCGCTTTGGTCGTGGCATTGCGCAAAGGTTAGAGCAGATGAACCTATTTACAATGGGCGATATTGCACGGCAGTCGGTACGTAATGAAAAAGCTTTATATGCAGCTTTTGGGGTGAATGCAGAGTTAATAATAGACCATGCTTGGGGGTGGGAACCTTGCACCATTCAAGACATACGTGCTTATAAACCCGAACAAAACTCAATAAGTCGTGGACAAGTGCTTCAGCGGCCTTATTCCTTTGAGCAGGCGCGCGTAGTAATGCATGAAATGGCTGAGAACATGCTGCTTGTGTTACTTGAAAAGAAATTAGTTGCTCAACAAATAATGGTAGATGTGGGCTATGATTGTGAAAGTTTGCGCCAAGACAACTTTCAAGTTGTTTATCAAGGAGCGGTGGTAAAAGATCATTATGGAAGGAGTGTGCCGAAGCCTGCACATGGGGTTCAAAATCTATCTGATTGGGATGTTACTTTGCCGAGTGCAGTAATCAAGTGTGTGCTGCAGGTGTTTGATAGGGTGGTGAATCGTTCGCTACTCATAAGACGCCTTACACTCACCGCGGGTAGGGTGGTAAATGAAACGGATTATAAAAGGGTGCAACCTGAGGTAGTTCAACTTGATTTATTTACTGATTATGACAAAATAGAACGAGAGAGGAATGCTACTGAGGAAAAACAAAGAAAAGAGAGGTTGCTGCAACAAACTGTTTTGCAGATAAAGCAGAAAATGGGGAAAAATGCAATATTGAGTGGCTTGAATTTTGCTGAAGGTGCCACAATGAGAGAACGTAATTCGCAAATAGGGGGACATAATGCCTAAATAAGAGTAAGTGTTCAAAAAAATCACCCCAAAGTGTATGATGTGAATGCACTTTGGGGTGAAAATGGAACGGAACACTAAATTGGTGGTTCTAATAATTCAGATAAGTTGATTTATACCCTATTGTGTGTATTTTTGTTAGTGAACGAAGGAGCATAGCGGGCTATGTGACTGAGAAAACAGACAAAAGACACATGTGAGAGAGTGCAAAGCAACTATCAGAATTTTTAGAACCACCTACTTATCGTATTACTTTAACTTGACCACCTAAGCCTAATTTAATAATGTTTGAAGCAGGTGGATTTTGTGTTTCGTTGCGACGTGAAGTGCACACGTAGTCAACTGCATTAAGAATTTGAGGTGAAATGTCAGCAAAGTTTTTGGGCGAAGGCTGCCCGCTAATGTTAGCCGATGTCGACACAATAGCCCTACGCATGCGCATGCAAAGGTTGCGACTGAACTCCTCGCGTGTGATGCGAATGCCTGCGCTGCCATCTTCGGCCAATAGGTTAGGAGCAAGATTGCGTGCTCCATCATAGATGATGGTAAGCGGACGCTCGGCTACCTCGATGAGTTGCCAAGCAACTTCAGGCACCTCGCGTACATAAAATTCAAGTTTTGCTTCAGAGTCAATGAGCGTGATGAGTGCTTTGGCATCGTCGCGTTGCTTAATTTCGAACACTCGGCGCACCGCATCGGCATTTGTGGCATCGCAGCCAATGCCCCATATTGTGTCGGTGGGGTAGAGTATGATTCCCCCTTGGTTCATTACATCAACTGCCTGACGAATATCATCACGATATTCGCGTAGGTGCCCCATTGTGTGATTGTTATTATCTTTTTCCATAAGCTTTGATTGAATCATGTGTGAGTAGAGAACGTCAAAATGGGTTGTCACTCTGTGTTGTCATTTTTATAGCCAATTGCCGCGCCTGTGCGCGAGCAGGTTTACCTGTTTCGGTTAGTGGCAGTTCATCTACACGAATGATGTGGCGTGGCATTTCATATTTGTCCAACAACAAGTGGCATTGTTCCTTGATAAAAGAGGTGAGCTCTTTGTCAGCACTGTAGAGCAAGGTGATAGCTTCTCCTAAACTATCGTGTGGAAGTGCCGTGATTTGTAGTGGTAGATGTAGGCAAGATAACTTCTGCTCAATTTCCTCAATTTGCATTTTAATGCCTCCTGAACAGATTACGTTATCGCGTCGCCCCAAAATGCGGAAACTCCCATTGGGCAGAATCTCTGCTAAATCGTTGGTGGTGAGGTGCTCACTATTAACCTGTGGGGCATAAATGCACAAGCATCCCTCGCTTGATAGTGAAACATCGACACCAGGCAAAGGGGTATATGCATCACTTGCCGTAGGTCCGTTGAGTCGACGCAAGGCTATGTGCGATAAGGTTTCGGTCATGCCATACGTGCTATAAACGGGGTTGGGAAAACGCTTTAACTCTTTGGTCAAAGCATCAGATATGGCTCCACCGCCAATGATGAGGCAAAGTGTGCGACGTAACAATGAACGTTCATGAGGAACTTTGAGTGACTCAAACACTTGCATTGGGGTGAGTGCTGCAAAGTCAGGTGCTTCGTGCAAATGGGCATAAGGGTGGGATGTAGGCGCTACGGGGATGAGTTGCAGCTGCCCAGCAAAACTACGAACCAACATCATTTGTCCTGCAATGTAGCGCAAAGGCATGCATAGCAAAGCTGTATTCCCCTCTTGCAGACCGAGTGCTTGTAGTGTGGTTAAAGCACTATCCCACATACGCACTTTTTCAACCTTCATGCTTTTAGGTTGCCCAGTGCTGCCTGATGTGTGTACTTGCATGGTGGGTGTGGGCTGTTGCCAACGCTGCTTAAATGCTTCAATTTCGTGTAGAAAGTTTCTTTGCTCTTTTGAGCCATACCATAGGCAGTCGCCCTCAATGTGTAAAGGGGCTTTGTCAAAGTTCTCAACAAATAGTTGTCCTGTTCCTAATCCCTGTGGTAAAGGTGTGTCGGGGTCAATGGCTGCACACCATTGGGCAATAGCATTTAGTCCTACGTTGCTTTCAAGAGCTGAGGTTGTCCAATAGCCAATGTTACGGTCCTTGGCCAATGACATCCATTCGCCAGCCCCCGTAAAGGCACCATGAAGTGTGGGCTTAAGCACAATGAATTGGGGACGAATGGTGTCGAGCAAATCTATCTTTTGTTCAAAGTCGTTGACTCCAATGAGCTCTTCATCGAGTGCAATGGGCAGAGGTGTGTTGGCGCACAAGTGAGCCATTTCTTTCCATTGTCCTTGCTTAATGGGTTGCTCTATGCTGTGTATGTCGTATTGGGCTAAAATGTCTAATTTGCGCGGAGCCTCAGAAGGTGTAAAACCACCATTAGCATCCACTCGCAGCTCAACCACCTCTTTGCTATAGCGTGAACGCAATTGGCGAATAAGTTCCATTTCGCTTTCAAAGTCAATGGCACCAATTTTAAGCTTGACACAACGAAATCCTTGTTCAAGTTTATCCTCCATGCGTTGGCACATCTCGTCATATGATCCCATCCACACCAGTCCGTTAATAGGAATGCCCTTTTCGCCTCGTGTAAAGGCTGAAGGATAAAGTCGGAGGTAGTCGCCCCCCAATGAACCTGCAGCTGAACGAAAGGCTGATTGTAGTCCAAAGAGCATGGAAGGTAGATGACGCAATTTGCGAACATTTAAATTCTGTGTTTCCTCAACTTCAGCACAAACCTTACGCAATCGTTGTTCATAGTGTTCATCGTAGTCGCAACTGAGGTCATGGAGCGGAGCACATTCACCTAACCCTGTAAAATGAATTTGTGGGTCGGATGAGGTTATGACTATGTACCACACTTTGCGGTTGTAGTAAATGCCACGCGAAGTGCCAGCTGGTTGCTTGAATTGTAGTGTGCGTGGCACTACTCTTATTTTAAAGGGAAGAAAGTGCATGATGAAACGTTAGGGGAGTTTGGGGTACTTTTTAAAATCGGGCTTGCGCTTTTCAAGAAAAGCACGTCCGCCCTCTTGTGCTTCGTCAAGCATATAGTAGAGCATGGTAGCATCGCCAGCCAACTCTTGAATGCCAGCTTGACCATCTAACTCGGCATTAAGTCCTGCTTTAATCATGCGCAAGGCTAAGGGCGAACGTTCCATCATGGTTTCAGCCCACTCTACCACTTCGTCTTCAAGTTTGTCAAATGGCACCACTTTGTTAACCATGCCCATGCGTTCAGCCTCAACTGCTGAGTATTGACGGCACATGAACCAAATTTCGCGTGCTTTTTTTTGCCCCACGATGCGTGCTAAGTAAGATGCTCCAAAGCCTGCGTCAAATGAACCTACTTTAGGCCCCGTTTGACCAAAAATAGCATTATCTGAGGCTATGGTTAAATCGCACATAAGGTGTAGCACATGGCCACCTCCAATAGCAAAACCATTAACCATGGCAATAACAGGTTTAGGTAGTGAGCGAATTTGCTTTTGCACATCTAACACATTGAGTCGGGGCACACCATCGCCACCAACGTAGCCACCACGCCCCTTTACGTGCATATCACCTCCTGCACAGAAAGCTTTGTCGCCAGCACCAGTGAGTACTACTACGCACACATCTTGTGCTTCACGACAATAACGCAGCGCGTCGCTCATTTCGGCTACAGTAAGTGGGGTAAATGCGTTGCGATAACGCGGACGATTTATAGTAATTCGGGCAATGCCGTTGTAAAAGTCAAAAAGAATTTCTTTGTATTCTTTAATGGTAGTCCAATTTCGCATAATAAAAAATGTGTATGTTTAGTGGTGCTAATTTCGTGCTTTTCTTTGAAATAACCAAAAATAATTCAGAGCAACCCTTCATGAAGCATAAAAATGCATGTGCTTTTTAGTAAAATGAATGGCTAATTGGATTTAAATGTGTAAGTTTGTACCGAAATAAAATTCCAAAAACAAACATCTTTTTACATGAATAATCTTTTTAATGCTAAGAAAGTACTCGTTATGATGGCTGCTTGTATGCTTTCAGCGGGTTCTTTGTGGGCAGACATTAACCCTAAACCTTTTGTGGTTCCAGAGTTGAAAACTTGGACTGGAGCCGAGGGACAAACTGCGTTGTCAGGACGCATTGTAGTGAACAATGCAAAGTTAAAAGCTGTGGCAGAGTCTTTGGCCAACGACTATAAAGAAATGTTTGGCAAGTCGCTTAGCATTGTAAGTGGTACGGCTAAGGGGGGTGACATTGTGCTTTCACTTAAAAAGAATAAGGCTTTGGGCAATGAGGGTTACAGCATGAATATAGGTAGTGCTGTAGAGTTGTCGGCTGCTACAGAGCATGGCTTGTTTTGGGCTACTCGTACATTGCTGCAAGTGAGCGAACAGCATAAAGATGGTAAATTGCCTAAGGGTAAAACTGTTGATGTGCCCGAGTATAAGCTCCGTGGCTTTATGATAGATTGTGGACGTAAGTACATACCCATGAGCTATTTGCGCAATTTGACTAAAATCATGGCCTATTATAAAATGAACACGTTGCAGGTTCACTTGAATGATAATGGCTTCCGTCAATATTTTGGCAATGATTGGTCAAAGACACAAGCAGCCTTCCGTTTAGAGTGCGACACTTATCCTGGACTCACAGCCAAGGATGGCTCGTACACAAAGCAGGAGTTTATTGATTTGCAAAAGTTGGCTGAGCAGAATGGTGTAGAAATAATTCCTGAAATTGATGCTCCAGCTCACTCGCTTGCTTTCACTCAATATAAGAACGAATTGGGTAGCAAAGAATATGGCATGGATCACCTTGACCTCTTTAATCCAGAAACATACAAGTTCATGGATGGCTTATGGAAAGAATATGTGGGAGGTAAGAACCCCGTGTTCCGTGGACCACGTGTACACATTGGTACAGATGAATATTCAAATGCCAAGAAGGACGTAGTAGAAAAGTTTCGTGAATACACCGACCATTACATTAAGCTTGTTGAGAGCTATGGTAAGCAAGCTGTTCTTTGGGGTGCTTTGACTCATGCTAATGGCACAACTCCTGTAAAGAACAAAAATGTTATAATGGATATTTGGTACAATGGTTATGCTGATCCTGTTGAAATGAAAAAACAAGGTTATAAGTTGGTGAGCATTCCTGATGGTTTAACTTATATTGTGCCTGCTGCTGGTTACTATTATGACTACCTTAACTGTCAATACTTGTATGAGCATTACACCCCTGCAGTAATTGGCAATAAAACATTTGAAGAGAATGATCCTGACATATTAGGCGGTATGTTCGCTGTATGGAATGACCATGCTGGCAATGGCATCTCAACCAAGGATGTACACCACCGTGTTTACCCGGCATTACAAACATTAGCTGTAAAGTGCTGGACTGGAAAGGACACTAAATTGCCTTATGCTGAGTTTGATGCTAATCGTAAAAATTTGAGCGAGGCTCCTGGTGTTAATGAGTTGGGCCGTTTAGGTAAGTCGGGCACAGTGGCTTTAACCAAGGATGTGGTTAAACCTGGTGAGCAACTTGATGCTGAGGAAATTGGTTACAACTACGCTGTAACGTTTACAGTTGATGGCAAACAAGAAAATAAGGGTACAGAATTGTTCCGTTCGGCCAATGCCGTAGTTTACTTGTCTGACCCCGAACAAGGCAAGTTAGGCTTCGAACGTGATGGCTATCGCAACTTATTTAACTATCGCATCCCTGTAGGCGAGAAGCATACAATAACGATTGAAGGAACAAACAAGGTAACGCGTTTGTTGGTTGATGGTAATTTGAAGGAGGAACTTGGTCCTAAAACTCTCTATGTGATGCGCGACCAAGATCGTGCTCACTACCAAGTAAAGGGCACTTATAGCTATGAACCTGTGGTATATCAGCCTACAGATCAAATTTACTATCAGCGTACTTTGGTCTTCCCTCTTCGTCATGCAGGGCAGTTTAAGAGCACCATCACAAACTTGAAAGTTGAGGTTAAGTAATTCAAGTTTAGGTTTTAGAAAATGAACTTCCCCGAAGTCCTATTTTACAGAGCTTCGGGGAGTTTTTATGTTCTTTGAACTTTATCGGCCATACAAAAATAACGATTCCACCTTTGTAATGAAGTAATAACTTACAAAGGTGGAATCGTTGTCTTTGCTTTAAAGTAATGTTGTATAACGCTATTTTATGAATTTCTATATTAACATTTTATGAAGCAGAGAATGAAGGTTGGGGTGCTATAATAAGTATTGTATTAGTCCCAATTCCATTCAAAACGTTCAATGTCTTCTTCAACTAAAGGATTGCCTAATTGCACTTCAATAAAAGTGAGTTCGGTAATAGCTTTGATGGCATGGTAATGTTCAACGGGTATGACCATGACATCGCCACACTTAATGTGCCGTTGCTTACCATCTAACACGAATATGCCTTCACCTTCAACACATGTCCACACCTCGCTACGATGGTGATGAATTTGATAACTAATGTTTTTGCCAGGACGAAGGGTAATAGACTTGGTAAGCGAGCGCTTGCCATCGGGGTAAATAATATCGTCAAGCACGCGATAAGTTCCCCAACGCCTTTCTTCATACATAGGTCGTGTTGTTAGGCCTTCAACGTAGTCTTTAATTTTTTCAGAGTGGCGCTTGTCACACACCATGATGCCATCGGGCGAAGCAGCTACCACCACATCCTTTAATCCTTCACAAAACACGGGAATGCCTAATTCGTTAACAGCGTGTGTGTTTGTGTTATGTTCGCCCATAGTAACATTGCCAATGTGGTTACATGGCAGTTCAGCACAAAGCGTGTTCCATGTGCCAAGATCCTTCCATTCACCTGAAAAAGGTATGACAGCTACCGACTTAGCTTTTTCGGCCACCTCATAGTCAAAACTAATTTGTGGAAACTGTGTAAAGTGAGCGTATGCTTCGTCGTAGGTTTGTGCGTCAACATATTTGCGGGCAATGTTCATTAAGTATCCCAACCTAAATGCAAACACTCCACCATTCCAAAATGCTCCTTGTTTGAGTAGTTCCTCAGCCTTACTCTTATCAGGTTTCTCTGTAAAGCGAACTACCGATTGTACCGATGAGCAAGAAGCATGTTTTTCAGGTACCACATATCCAAACTCCTCGCTTGGGTAAGTAGGCGCTACCCCCATAAGCACAAGGTCAGCAACATTGTTTTCAACGGCTTTTACCATATGGCCAATAGTGTCGAAATAGGAAGGGCTGGTGTAAACATCACAAGGCATAATAACCACTACCTCGTCAGCCTTGCATGTCTTTTGCAAAGTCAAGTAATAAGCGGCAAGGGCAGTAGCAGGAAAAGTGTCGCGTCGTTCGGGTTCCGTTATAATGTCAACGTTATCACCCAATTGATTAATAATGCAGTCGCGCTGAACCGCATTTGTTGCAAAGGTGATGTTATTGGTAAGTTCAGAGGTACGAATTTGTCGTACAACACGTTGAATCATTGACTCTCTGCCCCCATTAGGAGCAGAGAGCAAAGGCAAGAACTGCTTACTTCGTGCATTGTTGCTCAGTGGCCACAAAAGTTTGCCAGAGCCACCAGAAAGTACGATTAATTGCATATTTTACTTTTTTGTATGGTGCAAAGATAGTGCAAGGCGAGCGCAATACAAAATGAAAGTCGCATGACTTTCATTTTTATTGCCGAGCCGCAGCCTATCTTGGCGAAGCAGAGTAGTGCAAGGCGAGCGCAGTACAAAATGAAAGTCGCATGACTTTCATTTTTATTGCCGAGCCGCCGCCTATCTTGGCGAAGCAGAGCAGTGCAAGGCGAGCGCAATACAAAATGAAAGCCGCATGACTTTCATTTTTATTACCGAGCCGCAGCCTATCTTGGCGAAGCAGAGCAGTGCA
Organism: uncultured Prevotella sp.; assembly: GCA_900546605.1. Classification (GTDB taxonomy): domain Bacteria; phylum Bacteroidota; class Bacteroidia; order Bacteroidales; family Bacteroidaceae; genus Alloprevotella. The sequence goes on along the minus strand of URDV01000007.1, from coordinate 9,977 downwards.
AGGCGAGCGCAATACAAAATGAAAGCCGCATGACTTTCATTTTTATTACCGAGCCGCAGCCTATTTTGGCGAAGCAGAGCAGTGCAAGGCGAGCGACTTTCACACATTTAATAATAAAGCAAGCAATCATTTTGAATGCGGCTTTCGACACGTTCCCAATTGATAAGCGACCAAAAGTTCTTAACATAATCGGCACGTCTATTTTGGTAATCAAGGTAATAAGCGTGTTCCCACACATCAATACACATAAGCGGGCGCATACCTTGGGTGAGAGGATTGCCAGCATTAGGCTCAGCTACAAGTTGAAGCACATGTTGAGTGTCACTTGCCAACCAAACCCAACCAGAACCAAACAAACTTATGGCCATTTGCATAAAAGCCTCCTTAAAGGCATCAACACTACCAAAGCGTGCTGCTAACTGCTGTGTAAGTTGAGCACTCATATGAGTAGGGTGAGGGGTAAGTTGCTTGAAAAAGAGAATATGGTTGTAAGCTTGTGCAGCATTATTAAATAGTGGGCCTGTAGCCTTCTGAATGATATCCTTTAAAGGCATTTCGGCAAATGGTGTGTTATCAACCAAATGGTTTACATTGTCAAGATAAGTTTGAAGATGCTTGCCATAGTGAAAGTTCATGGTGTCAAGGCTCATGCGTGGAGCAAGTTCGTCAAGCGCATAGGGCAGTTGTGGAAGTAGGTGTTTCATAGGACAATAAGTAGAGTTAAATGTTTTATTCAAGAAAAACTCTTGATAGGGCAAATGTCCGAAAAAATGTAATACAATGCTACCTTTTTGTGCTTTATTATATAAAAGTTAGTTTACTTTATACTTATAGGGCATAAAAATGCGCAAAAGGTGTGTTCATGAAAGTATTCTTCATAAACACACCCATTTACAAGGCTTTCTGAAAATGTATGTTTTGCTTAAAAATGATAACTGATGGTAAGGTTCATGTCACGTCCTGAATGGTAGCGTCGCGTTATCTCTTCAACTCTTTTATTGGTACCATCTGTTAGTTGAACTTCATTGAATTGTTTAAAGCAGATTTTTTCAGCTAAAATGTCGCGAATGCCGAGTTTGATGTCAAAATGCCCGAGAACAACGGATGCTGAAAGATCAATAGCATTACGTGGCATTTCATATGAGTCAGGAATATTTACCATTTGGTCACCTGTAGAGCCTAGATTACGCCCAACACCAATCAAGCGTTTACCGATGCGATTATATTGTAGTGAAGCATTCCATTGCTTATTACTATAGAATAGTCCCAAGTTGATAAGATAAGGCGATTGTCCTTGCATAGGGCGGTTAGCTTGTCGTGACTTTTTGTTGAACTTGACACGGCTCTTGATGACAGAACCATTGAAAACGAGTGTAAAGTGGTTTAATCCAATGAAATCAAGACTTTTGCGAATATCTAATTCTAAGCCAAGGCTATGTGACTTTTGAGCGTTGACAAACGAATAGCAAACATTTGTTCCGCCAGTTACGGTGTAGATCCATTCTATGGGATCATTGAAATGCTTGTAAAAGCCTGCAAGCGAAATTTGGTCGCCTTGTGCGGGATACCATTCATAGCGCAAATCAATGTTGTCAATATGGCATGCTTTCAGTTCGGTGTTGCCTTGAACATCACTTGCTAAATCAAAATCATAAAAGACCGAGGTGCTTATTTCGCGGAACTCAGGACGATTGATAGAACGACCATATGACAAACGAACTTGGTGTTGCTCATTCAATTTATAAGTGGTGTTAACTGAAGGAAATAAATCGGTGGCAGTGTAGTTACGTGTGCTTGTACGATGTTCAAAGTCGCTTAAGTTGCTCTTTAATGCCATGTGCGAATGCTCTATACGTAATCCAGCGTAAACATTAAGTGCGCCTAAGCTCAGGTTAGTAGCAGCATAAGCTGCGCTAACAAGATGGTGTCCGCTATAATTATTAGTGAGTTTTGTGTCATCAAGCAAATAGAGTCCGGTGTCGCCATAGTTCGTAGCTTGAAGCAGTTGTGTAGGCAAATCAAGGTAGCGAAACCCTGTGGGGAGATTTTGACTTAACGGGTCCCATGCGTAAATAAAACTACGTGTATTATAATTACGTGTACGATATTCGGAGTAGAGGCCTGCAAGAAGTTGTGGTGTGAATTTACCCTTCTGCTCAAAGTCTTTTTTATAGTTCATGCCAACAGACGCAATGTGCTCATCGAGTTGCGTAAATTCACGTGAAATATTGTTGCCTGTGGTAAGTCCTATCTTACCTTGTTCTAATTGGTCATCAAGTGAATAACGTCTGCGGTCGGGCAAGTGACGATTAGCGTAAGCATAGCCTGCATTCCAATCGAATCGGCTACTATCCCAAATGTGTTTACCTGCCACTTGAGTGTTGTAGGTAGTTCTGCTCGAATAAAAGTATTCAGCTTCTTTAATAGTGTTGCTTTGTGCGTCGGTACCTTGACGTGAAGTGAAGCGGTTGGTTCCCAGTTGGTTGAAAATATTCTTCCATTCATAACGTCCCCCTCCTTTAGCTGGCACAAACGTAAGGTTGAGCATCGCTCCTAATCGAACATGGTTACTATATTGATTGTCTGTATAACGATGTAAGTAGACGCTCTCATCGTGTGTAAGATCGTAGGCACCAAAAAAAGCATTCTCCATGTTGGCATAGGTGCGATGTGTGTTGCTATAATTTAGTGCTGCTAATAAGGCCAGCAAATTACCACTTTCATAAGTGTGTGCTCGGTTGATGTTGGCAGCAAAATTGAGGTCGGGTAGTGTATGGTGCTTTTTGATTGTCCAATCATTATTGAAACCATTATTAAGTAGGTCTATACCTTTACCACCTGGCGTAAGCTGTAAGTCGGTATTCAGCCCCCCCTTCAAAGAACGCATTCCATTATCGAAACCACAAAAATCAGTATTACTACCTTTTGAAGAGTAAAATGAACGAAAGTGTGTTTGGTCATTTAAGCTTCCTCCTACTGAAATGCTGGTACTATTGGTGTTAGGCACATCCTTGGTGTCAATCAAAATAAAACCACCTGAAAAGTCTGCTGGATATTGAGGAGCAGGCGATTTGATGATTTGCATGTTGTCAACTTGTGAAGAGGGAATTATGTCGAATGAAAATGCGCGAGAGTCGGGTTCACTTGATGGCACAGCGGCACCATTAATCCAAACGTTGTTGTAACGTTGTGAAAGCCCACGTATCATCACAAACTTTTGGTCGATAATTGAAATGCCAGGCACACGCTTGATAACTTCAGAGGCATCTTTATCTTGAGTCTTGGCTATTTGTTGTGATGAAATGCCATTTTGCACTAACAAACTTTGATGTTGCGCAGCAACTTGAGAGTTCTCGGTGTTTCGTTTAACTTGTGCTGTGATAGTTGCAACGCCCAACACGTTTTCATTCTCGTTGAGTTTAATTACAACCATGCTATCTAATTTTGAGGGATTGATGGTGATGGTACTTCGTTGGTAGCCTATGTACGACACCGAAAGAGTGTAATTACGAGCTGCAAGATGATTGAACTTAAACACACCATCGTTGTCGCTTGTGGCGGTTTGGTGGGTTGGCATAATTTGAAGGGTTGCTCCAATTAGTGCCTCTCCTGTTCTTGCATCAACAATGCGCCCTTTGAAATCATCCGCCCATGTGGTAAAGGCTGGCGCACTCATAACCGATAGTAAAAGAACTCGTCTAAAAATCTTCATAAATAGCTTGTATGGTTTTTATGTCGGTTGCAAAATTCACGTTTTTGTGTGACGTTATTGTTTCTTTGTTATTAAGATATTGTGTACAGAGATGATGGGTGTTTGAAATAGTATTGATATTCATGAACTTTAATATGAATCTTAACATATCGTATAAAGATATAGGCCAGTTCAACAGATTATTCGTGTTGTACTAACATGGAAAAAATGTAGCTTATCATAAATTTTACCATGCTGCAACAGCATTGTAATAAGTAGAGCCGAATTTTGCAGCGTGAAAACAAATAAGGGCAATCAAAGTTCTTAAACGTGGTTTGACGACTGAGAAGAGCTGAAGGCAAAAACTATTCAGTCATCAACAAACAGATAAGCAACAGGTAACGCCCTACTTAAAAAACTTATTAAACCAAGTCATGCGAAAAAAATCAATTCACGTCATCGCGTTTGCAGCTTTGACCACTTTCGCCCTTGCTGCGTCATTAACTTCGTGCAGCGACAACAACACTCCTGAGAACCCTGTAACTGACACCCGCCATTGGTCAACAAATGGTGGTCTTAAGGCCGCTGACAATTTGCTTTTTGATGGCAATCAAATTGGCAATGGTGATAAGGAATTTGTGTTTACAGGTAAGCAAACACTTAAACGAGGCACCTATGTGCTGAAAGGATGGGTTTATATTGCAAATGGAGCAGAATTGACCATCGAGCCTGGCACTATTATTAAGGGTGATAAGCAAACGAAGGCAACCATTATAGCAGAACGGGGTGGTAAATTAATTGCACAAGGAACGGCCGAAGCTCCTATTGTATTTACTTCAGCACAGCCTAAGGGACAGCGCAAACCTGGCGATTGGGGTGGTGTGATTCTTTGCGGACAGGCTCCTCACAATGCGGGAGAAGCACAAATTGAAGGTGGCCCCCGTGCAAAACATGGTGGAAATGATGTTCACGACAATTCGGGCGTGTTAAGCTATGTGCGTGTTGAATTTGCTGGATATCCGTTTGCTACCGACCAAGAAATAAATGGTGTAACTTTGGGGTCGGTTGGTGATGGCACTAAGATTGACCACGTACAAGTGAGCTATTCAAATGATGATTCATTTGAATGGTTTGGTGGAACAGTGAATTGCAAAAATCTTATAGCCTTTAATGGCTGGGATGATGACTTCGATACAGATAATGGCTTCTCAGGTCATGTGCAGTATGGCTTGTCAGTACGTGACCCTCGCATTGCTGATAAGAGCCAAAGTAATGGGTTTGAAAGCGATAATGACGCAAGTGGCTCAACGGCTTCACCTATAACATCGGCCATATTCAGTAACATGACCTTTGTGGGACCACGTCAGGCAGATGTTAACTTTGTGAATGATGCCGACTATATTACTGGTGGCAATTACAACCCCAATAATGGTTCGGGCTTAGGTAAGTTTCAAGCTGCTATGCAAATACGTCGCGGCTCACGATTAAATTGTGTCAACTCTGTAGCCATTGGCTGGCCTATTGGTTTGATAATTGATAGCGAAAAGGGCGATACACGCGAGCAAGCACAACAAGGTAACATTCGTTTGCAAAACATCTGGTTTGCAAATATGGGAGTTATAGGTTCAGATGCTAATAAGGAATATCGTGATGTACGTGTAAACTATGTTGAAAAGAAAGCGGTAGTTGATGAGTCGCAACAGTCTTTTTCAACTACATTCTTTAAGTCGCAGTTAGGCAACCATGTTAGCACAATGGCTGAGATGCTGCTCACAGGCAAATCAATCTTCTCGGGTTTGAATGTCGACTTTATGCCAACAGCTGCCAGTCCGTTGCTGAATGCTGCTTCGTTTGAAGGGGTTAATAGCACATGGCTTGATAAGGTTAGTTATGTTGGTGCCTTCTCTTCAACCGCTAATTGGATGAATGGTTGGACAAATTTTGACCCTGAAAATACCGATTACTAAGTAAATGGATGGGACAATATAGAAGATAAATAAAAAATGGCTGTTGGGTTATGGTTGTCATATAATCCGCAGCCTTTTTTTTATGAGAAGATAGCAAAGAGAATAATAATAAGTTAGGCTTGCTTACTTGATTATATTGACTATGGGGAAAGTTTGATGCTCTTGTTTTTGAACACCTACTTACTTATGAATCGGATAGTTAAGTAAGTGTATTTTATATACTTGTTACCTTCTGGTAAAAGACAGATAAATAGGTACTAATAAGTTTGAACACCTACTTATCTGCTTAAAGATGAAAAAAGCCTTCACACATTTGTAATGCGTGCGTAACATCATTGCAACACGCGACCTGTACCTTTGCTGCTGAAAAAAGTAATAAATGTTATGACCAAGAAAAAAGAGATTGTGTATAAGGATTACGTACCACGTGATGTGAGTTGGATGTACTTTAATCGTCGCATATTGCAAGAGGCTAATAAGCCTCAAGTGCCTTTGTTAGAACGTTTGAGTTTTTTGGGCATTTACTCTAATAACTTAGACGAGTTCTTCCGGGTGCGTGTAGCGTTGCTAAATCGCATTGCAGAGTGTGATGACAGAGAAACACGTGATGAACGACATGATGCAATTGATACCTTAAAGGTTATCAATAAACTGAATGCGCAGTACTCAAAAGAGTATGAAAACGCCATTCATCAAGTAACGGACGAATTACGCAACGAAAATATTTGTTTAGTAAATGATGCCGAGATAGATGAAGAACAGCGTGAATTTGTACGTAATTTTTATTATAAGCAGTTAGATGGCTATATAGCTCCCGTTTGGTTTTCAGCATTGAAGGATTTGAACAACGAACCCGATAATAGCATCTATGTGGCTGTTAAAATGCGACGTGAGAGTGACAAGTCACATCCAGAATACGCTTTGCTACAATTGCCAGTCAACATTGTAGGACGTTTTGTGCAGTTGCCCGATCGTGAAGGCAAAAGCTACATAATGTACATTGATGATGTGGTGCGTTGCTCGCTGCCTTTAATATTTGCTGGCCTTAATTATAATGTGTTTGAAGCATATGCCTTTAAGTTTACAAAGGATGCTGAAATGGAAATTGATAACGACCTACGTACGGGCTTAATGCAAAAGATATCAAAAGGCATAAAGAGTCGTAAGCGTGGGCAGGCCATGCGTGTGATATACGATGCCACTATGCCACGTGATGTGTTGAAACGCGTGTTAGGAAAGTTACATGTTGATAAACTTGACACCATTTTGGCTGCGGGACGTTATCAGAATCATCGCGACCTAATGAGTTTTCCCGATTGTGGACGTAAGGATTTGAAGTACCCTACATGGATGCCTATTTTGAAACACGAGTTAATGGGTGAAGCTTCGTTGCTTGAGTCGGTGCGCAAGCAAGATAGGTTCATACATGTGCCTTATCATGATTTTGCCTCATACATACGTTTGTTGCAAGAGGCGGCTGTGCATAAAGAGGTAAAGAGCATTCAAACAACGCTTTACCGTTTGGCACATGATTCGAAGGTAGTAAAGGCACTCATTAATGCGGCACAAAATGGTAAGCAGGTAACTGTGGTAATAGAATTGTTGGCACGATTTGATGAAGCCTCAAACATTAGTTGGTCAAAGAAAATGCAAGAGGTGGGCATACACGTTATTTTTGGCGTTGAAGGTTTGAAGGTTCACTCTAAAATAACGCACATAGGTATGCGTAAGGGAGCCGATATATGTGTGATAAGTACGGGTAACTTTCATGAAGGAAATGCTCGTTGCTACACCGACTACATGCTCATGACAGCTAACAAAAACATTGTGCGCGATGTGCGTCAAGTGTTCAATTTTATAGAGCATCCTTATCTGCCTGTAAAGTATCGTGAGTTGCTTGTTTCGCCTAATGAAATGCGCAACAAATTTATTCGTCTTATTAATGACGAAATAAAAAATCATAATACGGGCAAACCTGCTTATATACGCATAAAAATAAATCATATTACTGACCCCGTAATGGTGAAGAAACTTTATGAAGCATCGGCTAATGGGGTGCATATTGATTTAGTTGTGCGAGGCAATTGCTCTTTGGTAACAGGCATTCCGGGCAAAAGCGACACCATACGCATTGTGGGCATTATTGATCGCTATTTGGAACACGCACGCATCTTTCAGTTCTGTGCAGCAGGTGAAGACAAAATGTTTATAGGTTCGGCTGATTGGATGCCACGTAACTTAAACAATCGCGTTGAAGTAGTAACACCCGTATATTCGCCCAACATAAAACGCGATTTGGCTACAGTTATCGATTATGCCCTGCGTGACACCTCGCAAGGACGCGTGGTGGATGGAACGGGACGTAACGACTCTTGGACTACAAAAGCCAATGAGCCTGCATTTAGATCGCAAGAGGCTCTTTATGAACATTATAAAACAGAGGAGGAAAGTAATAAATGTCAAGAATGAATTATGCCGCTATTGATATAGGGTCTAATGCGGTGCGCTTGTTAATAAAGAGCATTAATAGTGAGTCGAAGGACAAACACCAATTTAAAAAGATTATGTTGTTGCGTGTGCCTTTGCGCTTAGGATTCGACATTTTTAAAGATGGTGAATTGTCAGAACGTAAAGCACGCAAGTTGCAAAGACTCATGAAGGCTTATCGGCATTTAATGAAAATATATGATGTGTGTGCCTATAGAGCTTGTGCTACATCAGCCATGCGCGATGCTAAAAATGGAGCTGAAATAATACGGCACATAAGTCGTGACACGGGCATCAATATTGAAATAATAGGAGGAGCTGAAGAGGCACGTATTATCTACAGTAACCATTTAGAGTGCATGGCCGATCGGAAAGGGGCTTATCTTTATGTTGATGTTGGAGGTGGTTCAACCGAAATAAATTTCTTAACCGATGGAGAATTGCATAGTTCTGTGTCATACAACATCGGAACGGTGCGTTTGCTCACTGGCAAGGTGCGTGATGATGAATGGCTGCGTATGCAAGAGGACCTTGAAAAAATGTCTCCCTTAGCCAGTCATATCAACATCATCGGTTCGGGCGGAAACATTAACAAGATATATCGCATGGCATCAGTCAAGAACCCCTTGAAGCAGCGCATGCCAATTAGTTCAGTACGTGCGGTTTATAACCAACTGAATACTTTGACGGTGGAGGAACGTATAGAGCAATACAACTTAAAGGAGGATAGAGCTGATGTTATAGTGCCAGCAGCCGAAATATTTTTACGCATTGCTGACCTTGTGCATGCTGAGTATATTCATGTACCCGTAATAGGTCTTGCCGATGGCATAATTGATGAATTGTTTGAAAAGCAAATCTCAGAGTAACCACATTGGGGTGTTTTTATAAATAGGTTTGAGCTAATTTATAAAAACACCCCTTAAACATTAAGAATACCTTTGGGGCCTTGATTGCAGCTAAAAGTATTGAACCTATTAACAGCTTAACGGGTAAGTAAGCTATAATACACCACTTATTATGTTAAAGGCAGAATGATAAGAAGTTAAAAAACTATACAAACTTACCCGTTACCCAGTTAACCTGTTAACCGCCAACCTGTTTACTAATTCCGCCAACACGTAGTATTGAATGTTTAGGCAGGAGCCTAAAACATACATCGTTATAACAGAGTTAAGTCGGTGTTCAAAAATAGTTTTACATTGAAGGAAACATCTGCGCCCCGAGAAAGTACTTTCAATGTGAAAATAATATCTATCGATAACATAAAATAAATTTGAACACCTACTTATGGTAAAACCTGGGTAAATAAAGTTGCATGTAAAACTTTTGTTTTGTATATCATAACAGCCATAGTTCATAAAAAATTATTACTTTTGCGCACATAATAAATAAATAAAGGAAAGCTATGCTTACTATCAAACAAATTACCGACGATAAGGAAGCCGTAATTCGCGGCTTGGAAAAGAAGCACTTTAAAGGCGCACGAGAGGCTATTGATGGCGTGTTAGCCTTCGATAATAAACGCAAGGAAGCTCAGTCTGAATTAGATGCCTTGAATGCAAAGGTTAAAACTATTTCAAAGAGCATTGGTGCCCTTATGAAAGAGGGTAAGAAGGATGAGGCTGAGGCAGCAAAGGCCGAGGTGGCTACCATCAAAACTCGTAGCAAGGAGTTAGAGGAAGTAATGAAGCAAGCTGAGGAAGATAAGCGTAACTTGCTTTACACAATACCGAATGTGCCTTATGACATTGTGCCTGAAGGTACGTGCGCTGATGACAACTTGGTGGTTAAAACAGGTGGCCATGACACCGTTTTAGATCGGAAGAGCA
>URDV01000006.1 GCA_900546605.1 uncultured Prevotella sp. | reverse complement strand
GATGTAGAAAAGATTTAGTAATGGAAAAAAACAACTTTATCAAGTTCTTGAAGATGTAAGTTTGTTTGCAATCTTTGCCGAAGTGCAGCCTATTTAATAATAAAGGCTACCCCTGATTCACATAAAAGTTTAGATAATGTCATAAAGTTCAAGAAAATTTTAACCATGGATATTAAGGGTCATATATCATTTCAAGTAATTGAACATCTCACTCCGAAAGAAAAGACTCGGCGCAAACGTGCAGCAAAAGCAAAGTGCATTTTAGGCTATTTAGCTGCATTCTTTTTAATTTTTGCAATAGTGCTTTCCTATTATGCTTTTCAAAGATTAAATGCCCTTGTCGGTGTTGTGTCAGGTGGAGTAATGTTCCTTAGCATTCTACTTTACATTGCAAGATGCATAGCCCATTCTATTTACGAACATCCCAATTTAAAAGACGATGGCATAGAATAGTGTGATGACCCATATAACAATATTGGATGGTAGTCTTCATTTTTACTAACTTCTTGGGCGCAGATGTTTCCTTCATTCTCAATCACATAGTCCGCTATCCCGCTCGGTACCCCTCCGTTATCGGGGGGCAGGAACATTCAAATGAAGAAAACATCTGCATCCCGATAATGCACTTTTAATGTAAAAAATTTTTTGAACACCTACTTAAAATCATGCGTCCCTACATTGACATTGCAGATGTTGCAAAGAAAAAAGCCATGTCATTGTTTGATAAACAATAACATGGCAAAATCAAAAAGTGTCGCTACTTATGTGTAAAGTATTGATAATCAGTACACTTAGTAGTGGACCAGGAGGGGCTCGAACCCTCGTCCAAACAAGGGAGCAATACGCTTTCTACATGCTTATCGTAGACTTGATTTTCGAGTGTTGGCAAGACCTACGCCACCAACCAACACCTTATCCTTTAAAAAGTTCGCTCGTGTTGCAAGGCCAACACAAACTAGCACCGATTTATCTGCACCACCATGTCAAGTTGCTTCGGCGCAAGAGCGCTTGGGTGATGTCTCGTTCCAACACCTTGTGTCGGAATTAAGCCTGGTCTACTATACTTCGATTAGGCAGCGAGAGCAAAGTTGTTTTCGCCAGTTAAATTGTTGAAGGCCGTGATTTAAGTGACCACCTCCAGGCTCACTGCATGCTTACGCACCGATCCGTCTCGCTGTCAAATCCAATCTGGCCCTTGATAGCTAACTTTGTGTATCATTGCGTTATGGAAATGCAAATGTAGTACTTTTGCTTGGTATGGGCAAGTTTATGCACGAATTTTTATTTTTTCTTATTGTAAAAGCAACAATGTTAGACTTTTGTACTTTTGCTAAAGATGGCAATACCTATAATAGTAAGCAACCCATTGAGCACTAATAGTTCATAGCCAAAAGTATAGCCCCACCACAAAGGGGCAAAGTGGTCGAGTAAGCCACACACGAGTGGTGATAACAAGCACACATAGGGGGATATGCGGTCGTTGATAGAGCGATGTGTGAATAATCCATAAGCATAGAGTCCTAATAAAGGGCCATAGGTGTAAGAGGCCATAACATAAATTGAATTAAGTACATTGCCATTGCCTATGATTCGAAATAGCACAATGCATAGCACAAAGGAAACTGCAACACACAAGTGTACACACCTACGTTTATGGAGAGACTGTTTCTGTTTCTCAGACAACTCGTTCATGCCTAAAAGGTCAATGCATATGGTGGTAGTAAGAGCAGTCATGGCAGAGTCGGCACTTGAAAATGCTGCTGCTACAATACCAATGGTAAAGGGCACTATAATCCAATGGCCTAAGGTGCCCGAACTTACTAACCAAGGTAATAATTGGTCGCTCACTGTTGGTGGTGTGAGTTGCTGTTGCGCACAAAGGGTATAAAGCAAAATGCCAAGTGCCAAAAACAAAGCGTTGACGGGCAAAAAAGCCAGTCCGTAGCAACACATATCCTTTTGTGCTTCACGCAAGGTGCGGCATGTTAGGTTCTTTTGCATCATGTCTTGATCAAGTCCGGTCATGACAATAACAATAAAGGTTCCACTGATAAATTGTCGCCAAAATGCTTGAGGGCTATGTACATCCCATTCCCACACACGACACATGGGGCTATGGGTGATAGTATGCATCATTTGCGAAAAGTTAAGTTGCATTTTGTTGGCAGCTATGGCCATAAAGCCCACGGCTGCTAATAACAAACAAACTGTTTGCAAGGCATCAGTACGCACGATAGTTTGTATGCCGCTGCGGTGCGTATAGAGCCACATGAGCAGAAGCATGATAATGGTTGTGATGGTGAATGGAAACCAACCATCACCCCATAATGGCGTTACAATGAATTGTGTGAGAACTACGCATACTAAGTAGAGTCGAGCTGCAGCCCCCGTAAGTTTGCTAAGCACAAAGAACCATGCACCAATGTGATGTGTGCGGGGACCAAAGCGAGTGCTGAGATAAGCATAGATGCTGGTGAGCCTTAGTTTGTAATAAACGGGCAATAGCACAAAGGCCACTATAATGTAACCCACTATGAAGCCCATGCACATTTGTAGGTAAGTCATGCCCGTTGAGGCAGCCCAACCTGGTACTGAGATGAAGGTCACACCTGAAATGCTGGCTCCTATCATGCCAAAGGCTACCATCCACCAAGGTGATTGTCTTCCTGCGCGAAAAAAAGCGTTATTACCTTTGGCTCCATGTTGGCTGGTGTGGTGTGAAAGTAGAAGTAGTATAAAAAAATAGCCCACCAATGTGGCGAGCATAAAGAGTGAAGTTGTCATGATGTGTGTGTGGCTGGTGCTAAGTAGGTATTCAAAATTAGTTGATATGCTTTGGTGCATGTTTGTTCCACATGTTTAGGTTGCATTGCTCACGTAAACCGCTACGCTCGTTTTTTCATATCAAGCTTATGAAACAAGCATGCACCAAGGCATATCGACTGATTCTGAACACGATTATATAAACTAATTTTGAATACCTACTTATGGATTTGGACTGCAACAAAAATGATAGTTGCAATAACCCCCAAAATGATAGAAATGATAGTCCACTTTTTGGCTTCATTTGCACAACGACATGCCTCATCGTAGTTACCATTACAGTATAAATTGTTTACTCGTGCAGCCTTTATAATGGCTACGATGCCAGTGGGTGTGCAACAAAATATGGTACAAAGTATGGCTGCAGCCAAGTGATTTTTGGGAATGGGTTGTTGTGTCATGTACTATGAGTGGTATAAGGTTAGAATGTTGTGCTATTTACAATAGCGGTTAATCCACCAAGTGAGAGAAGTAGTAGAAAGTAAAGAATAGAACCAACGATGGATGCGATGAGTCCGTATATTGACCATCTTTTTGCTTTTTGAGATGCTTCAATGGCTCCAGCTATGTTGCCCATGACGTAGCGGTCAGATACCTTGCTGGCGTAAACAATGGCAACAATGCCTGTAGGTATGCAGCAAAATATGGTGCTGAGAATGGCCCAAACTAAATTGCTATTAGGACAGGGTGGTGTGTTGCGCTGTTGCTGCTGAGTAGTATTATTATCATAGTGCGCAGACTGTTCACTATTAGTTTGATAAGATGAAGAATTATAAGTGGCGTCGTTGTGCGAGGGTGGCGGTGTAGCATTGTTGTATTTTGTAGTTATAAAATCTCGAAGTTCGTCAATGCTGCCAGCACGTTGCCACTCAGCCATGCCTGTACACCACACCATGGTGTTAGCATTGATGCCATACATTGAAAACTGCATGGGACTTACAGGTCCCTTTTGCTGGTTGTTATTGTCAAGGTAAAAGTAGTTGTTCATAATTATATAGAGATGTTAAGTATGCAAATATAGCATAAATGAACCATTGAACCAAGACATGAGTAGCAAAAAATGAATATTCCCGTTTTCGTTGAAAGTAATGTTTTCACTTTCATCGAAAACGGGAGCATTCTGTTTATTAGTGAAGTAGTTGCTTATGCTTGCACGTAATTCATTACATCATCGGGGGTGAGGTGCATAACAAATGTGTGGTGCTTGGCAATTTCAGCCTCAACAAAGTTAGCGTAAACACGTACGCTCTTGCCAAATAATTCAGCATTTTCATTGGCATTGTGCAGCAACAAGTGGAGCATAATGATGTCGCCAGCCATTTCAACCAAGTGACGAGCACAGAGGTCGTGGAAAGCAGCATCACCAGCTTCCTTAACGTGAGCAACAGCCTCTTCAAATTTATCAGCCATAGCTTTAGCACGTGCTTGTATGGGTTTTAGCTCGTCATTAACTTGAGCTGTCTCAAAGTCGCGCATTTGCGACAGGTAAGAACCATTAGTTACATAGCGGATAGCAGCTACCACTTGTAATTGTGTGGTACCTTCGTAAATAGACGTGATACGCGCATCGCGGTAGTAACGCTGAATGGGATATTCCATCATAAAGCCCGAACCACCATGAATTTGAATAGCATCGTAGGTGTTTTGGTTACAATATTCAGAGTTCATGCCCTTAGCTAAAGGTGTGAGTGAGTCAGCTAACTTAGCATAAGTTTTTTGCTCCTTGCGTTCCTCAGGCTCAAGTTTGCGCTCGCGTGCAATGTCTTCAAGTGCCTTATAAATGTCAACATAACGTGAGCATTGATAAAGCAAAGCACGACCTGCATCAAGTTTGGCTTTCATGAGAGCCAACATGTCATAAACGGCAGGGAAGTTGATAATAGCCTTGCCAAACTGTTCACGATCGCGTGCATAAGCCAAGCCCTCGTTATAGGCCGCTTGTGAAATGCCCACACTCTGAGCTGCAATGCCCAAACGTGCCCCATTCATCAAGGCCATAACATACTTGATAAGTCCCAAACGACGCTCACCGCAAAGTTCGGCTTTCGCGTTTTTGTAAACCAACTCACAAGTAGGACTACCATGAATGCCCAGTTTGTTTTCAATGCGGCGTACATTAACGCCACCTTGGTTCTTGTCGTAAATAAACATTGACAAGCCACGGCCATCAACCGTACCCTCTTCAGAACGAGCCAAAACCAGGTGCAAATCAGCATCACCATTAGTGATGAAGCGTTTTACACCATTCAAGAGCCAGCAACCCTCTTCTTCAGAGTAAGTAGCCTTGAGCATAACGTGCTGAAGGTCAGAACCTGCGTCAGGCTCGGTCAAGTCCATTGACATGGTTTCACCAGCACAAATGCGAGGTATGAAACGGCTGTGTTGGTCTTCATTACCAAACTCATAGAGCGTTTCAATGCAGTCCTGTAGACTCCAAATGTTGCCAAATCCAGCATCGCTTGCAGCCACCAGCTCAGCACACATGGTGTAAGGTGTGATAGGGAAGTTTAAGCCACCAAAACGGCGAGGCATGGTCATACCATTCAAGCCAGCTTTAACCATGGCATCAAGGTTGTCGGCAGTACCGCTGGCATAACGCACGCGGTCGCCTTCATGGTGTGGCCCTTCAAGGTCAACACCCTCAGCATTGTCGGCAATGGTAGTGCCTGCTAACTCACCTGTAATGTCGAGCACACGGTCGTAGTTGTCCATAGCGTCCTCAAAATCGAGTGGCGCATAATCAAATGTATCTTTATCGCGAAAGTTGCGTTCTTTTAGTTCCACGATGTGCTTCATGAGCGGATGGTTTAGCTCAAAGCGCAATTCTGCGTGGTCAGTATAATTGTTTGCCATTGTTCCTTATTAGTTCTTGCAGAATTATTTTTATAAAGATTAATAGCCTAATACCTAAATGAACTCCATTTTTCTTTTTTTGAATAATGACATAGTAGACATCATGACAAAAGTCTGTAGTAATGCTTATTAGCTATACCATAATGAGCAAGTTTAGGCAGTATCTTATGTATTATCTTCTGCTTAAATACCTTAAATTATTTGCTATTGCTCTTATAGTACTTAATCAATTTAGGTACAACCTCTTCAACCGAACCTGTAATAATATAGTCGGCAATTTGGTTAATAGGAGCTTCGGGGTCGGTATTGATTGAGATGATAATGCCACTCTCTTTCATACCAGCCACGTGCTGAATAGCACCACTAATACCACAAGCAATGTACACTTTGGGACGAACCGTCACACCCGTTTGGCCAATTTGCAAGTCGTGTTCGCAATAGCCTGCATCAACAGCGGCACGGCTGGCTCCCACTTCGCCATGCAGTTCTTCAGCCAATTTGCGCAGTAAGTCAAAGCCTTCTTTACTGCCTACACCATAGCCACCAGCCACAATGATGGGTGCACCCTTGAGGTTGTTTTTGGCCTTTTCAACATGGCGTTCAAGCACTTTGACCACGTAGTCCGTATCGGGCACAAATTTAGCCACGTCCTCATACACCACTTCACCCTTATAGTTGTCATCCACCTTTTCGGCCTTCATTACGCCTGAGCGAACGGTAGCCATTTGAGGGCGGTGGTCGGGATTAACAATAGTTGCTACAATGTTGCCACCAAAAGCAGGACGAATTTGGTAGAGCAAATTGTCATAGTGCTTTTTGTTCTTTTTGTCGTCAAAGTCGCCAATTTCAAGAGCCGTACAGTCAGCAGTCAAGCCACTGGTGAGTGATGATGAAACGCGCGGACCCAGGTCGCGTCCTATAACCGTGGCCCCCATCAAGCAAATTTGTGGTTTCTCTTGTTTAAACAAGTTGACCAAAATGCTCGTGTGAGGTTTTGAAGTGTAGGGGAATAAGCCTTCAGCGTCAAACACGTGAAGTTTATCAACACCATATGAAAGAATTTCCTTTTCAACCTTGCCTTTAATGTCAGTGCCAGCCACAATGGCTTCGAGCTGAACACCCAATTGGTTGGCAAGTTTGCGTCCCTTAGTCAAGAGTTCGTATGAAACCTCCTCAACTTGGGCTTTATCTATTTCGCAGTAAACAAAAACGTTATTCATAGCGATATTTTTGCTAATATATAAGTGAGTTAATGTGTGAATGCCATGTCATAGCTTAAGTGACGTGTTAGCCCCCTATAGTTATGTTTGCATCCCATCATTAGCCAATTATCCGATAGTGTGACTTTCAAGTAACTCTTTAACCAAATTCTCAACATCGGCATCAGAGCCAGTGAGGCGTTTGCTCTCTTTAGCTTTGAACACAATGTTTTGCACAGCTTTCACCTTAGTAGGTGAGCCAGCCAAACCACATTGTGCAAGGTCGCCATCAACGTCAGCCACACTCCATTGTGCAATAGTCAAGTAAGGCTTTTTTTCATATTCCTCAGCATAAGCCAAGCCTTCAGCAGGACGTTCCATCGGAGCCGAAGCACGTTTATACTTCATCACCAATTTAGCATTGCGTGGACGGCAAGGTGCAGCATTGCCATTAACGGTAAGCAGAATGGGCATGGGAGCCTCAACGCGTTCGGTGCCACCATCAATGTGACGTGTAACAATCACTTTGCCATCCTTAATTTCGTCAACACTTGTAACGTAGGTAACTTGGTTTAAGTTGAGCTTTTGTGCTACTTGTGGACCTACTTGTGCTGTGTCGCCATCAATAGCTTGGCGTCCGCCTAATACAATGTCGGGAATACCAATTTTCTTGATAGCTTGTGCCAACGCATAGCTTGTAGCTAAAGTGTCGGCACCAGCAAAAGCACGGTCGGTAAGCAGATATCCGCCATCGGCACCACGATAAAGTCCTTCACGAATAACCTCAGTGGCACGCGGAGGACCCATGGTAAGAATGTGTACGGTAGAACCTGGGTTCTGCTCTTTAAGGCGCAAAGCTTGTTCAAGAGCATTTAAGTCCTCAGGGTTGAAGATGGCAGGCAGAGCAGCACGATTAACGGTGCCCTCAGGAGTCATCGCGTCCTTGCCCACATTGCGGGTGTCGGGTACTTGCTTGGCAAGCACAACAATTTTCAGACTCATATTATATTTGCTTGTTTTGTAGTGTTATTTGGCCACAAGGTGTAGGGTATGTGTTGGGCGCATACGAGCACCAAGACCAATGCAATAAATGTTTTTCTTACTAAATGGTCCAAGACCAAAAAGCCTTGACCAATGTGTGTGGCAAAATTAGTGTTTTTTGTCAAGTGAGCAAAGCAAAGCTATTTTTTTGTGCTGATTTTGTCTGTCCGTAATGTTGAGTGTGTAAATAGAATTTCAAAAAAACGAAAAGAGGTAGACACCCAGCAAATGCACTTGAAAAGTACAATAATGTGGTAGAAATGCGAACTGTGAGCCACCTTTTTTATTAACAATAGTGTTTACATGGACGCGTTTTTGTATATTTGCATAGAAAAGAAGTTGAGATGTCGAAGCACGTTTAGTCACATGCATCCTCCTCTTATCCCAAGCTAACAACCCCCATTTGCTATGATAGATCCCTTTGCTCCCACATATCGGGCTGTGCCTGAAGCGGCCACGCAGGCACAACCTAAGGCACTATCGCTTTTTGAACTGAATGCCCGCGTACGTGGTATGCTACATCACACCATGCCCGATAACTATTGGGTGGCAGCCGAAATAAGCGAGCTACGTGTAGCCTCAAATGGACATTGCTACCTTGAACTGGTGCAAAAGGACGAAGCCAGTGGGTCGCTTGTGGCCAAGGCAAGAGCCACTATATGGCGACAGAGCTATGTGATGGTTAGCACTCACTTTGAACGAGCTACACAGCAACGTTTAATGTCGGGCATTAAGGTGTTGGTGTACGTGTCGGTTGAGTTTCATGAACTATATGGTTTTTCGCTCAATATTATAGACATTGACCCCACTTACACTTTGGGCGATTTAGCTCAACGACGCAATGAAATCATACGTCAGTTGCAGGAAGATGGGGTGATGGATTTGAACAAGGAGCTACCTTTGCCCCGTGTAATAAAACGTGTGGCTGTGATATCAAGTGCCACCGCTGCAGGCTATGGCGATTTTTGCAATCAGTTAGAGCAGAGCGGATACGAGTTTACCATTCAACTATTCCCCGCTACAATGCAAGGCAATCAAGTTGAATCCAGTGTTATTGCAGCCCTTGACACCATAGCTGCTGAATTAAATGAGTGGGATGTGGTGGTAATAATAAGAGGGGGTGGTGCAGCCACCGATTTAAATGGGTTTGACTCTTATCTCTTAGCCGCTAATGTAGCCCAATATCCCTTACCCATACTTACAGGCATAGGACATGAGCGTGACGACACTATTATTGACCTTGTTGCCCACACGCGCTTAAAAACCCCTACCGCAGTGGCTGCTTTCCTCATTGAAAGACGAGGCAATGAAGCGGCCTTGTTGCAGAATTTGAAAGAGCGCTTGTTGCATGCCGTTCAACAACGTTTGAACAATGAAAAAAGCCAATTCGAGGTATTGCTACAGCGCAACAGACTGGGCATTAACCAACAAATGACGTACCAGCGTCAATGGTTGGAGCGTTTGAGTCATCGCTTTGAGTTAACTTCAAGCCAATACGTCGGTGTGCAGCGAAAGGCATTGATGCGTTTGTCGTTGCAAATGGAGGGAAGTGTGCAGCGGCGTTTGCAGCGCGAACAGCAATTAACGCAAGCCATAGCACCCCGTTTGCAGTTAGCCGTAGCCCATGTGATGGAGCAGCGTACCCAACAATTAGCCTTGTTGCAGCGGAGTGTGAAAATGGCCAGTCCCGATCGCATACTTGCCATGGGGTTCAGCATAACCCAACACAACGGCAAAGCTGTGCGCAATGGCCAAACATTGTGCAAGGGCGATGAAATCATAACCACCTTTGCTCACGGACAAGTGAAGAGTGTGGTGAAATAAAAAAATAAGGCAATGGCAAAGAAAACGAATCTCACCTATGAGGCCGCAATGGAGCGCTTAGAAACCATTGTGCAAGGCTTTGAACAAAATACATTAGAACTTGACCAACTCACAACGCAGTTGGCCGAAGCACAAGAATTGATAAAATACTGTAGCGGAAAGTTGCAGCAAGTTGAAAACGATGTAAAGAAAATACTCAATAATGAGCAAGAATAAACTCGCCAAGTTTGCCGACATGGAGCGTTATCCGCACGTGTTTCAGGCAGCCGATGTAGCCACCAACATGGAACCCTTTGCCATGAAAGGCCGATGGCATACCGACTTTTTTCATAACGACCATCCTATAGTGCTCGAACTGGGTTGTGGACGTGGAGAATATACAGTTGGTTTAGGTCGTCTGTTTCCCGACAAAAATTTTATAGGAGTTGATATAAAAGGAGCGCGCATGTGGACGGGTGCAACCGAATCGCTTGAAGCGGGTATGACGAATGTAGCCTTTCTGCGCACACACATTGAGTTTATAGAACGATTCTTTGCCCCTGGCGAGGTGGCCGAAATATGGCTTACCTTTTCCGATCCGCAAATGAAGAAGGTGACCAAGCGCCTCACTTCTACTTATTTTATGAATCGTTATCGCCACTTTTTACAAGATGGTGGACTTATTCATCTTAAAACGGATAGTAATTTTCTGTTTACCTATACCCAATATATGGTAAATGAAAATCACTTGCCAGTGCTGTTTCACACCGATGACCTTTATCACACCTTGAGTGCGGAGCAAGATGATGAGGTAAAACAAATACTCGGCATACAAACCTATTACGAGCAGCAATGGATAGCACGCGGACTTACCATAAAATATCTAAAGTTTGAATTACCACAGAAAGGTGACTTGATGGAGCCTGATGTTGAAATAGAACTGGACGATTATCGTAGCTATAACCGCAGCAAGCGTTCGGGGCTAACCACCAGCAAGTAATAAGTAGGTGTTCAAAATTAGTTTATATAATCGTGTTAAGAATTAGTCGGTATGCCTTGGCGCATTCTTTCGCCCATAAACATAGGTTTCATCAGTCACGTAGCCCGCTACGCTCCCTCTTCAACCTATGTTCCTGAACGAAAGACTGCACCCATTCATATCAACTAATTTTTAACACCTACTTATCTGAGTAGCATTGAACTACAAGCAAAAACTGAAAAGTTGATGAGTAGCTAACCTATTCATGGCCTTGTACTTAATTAACGAAATAAAGATTTTAAATAAAAACAATGCAATTATATCCCAAACTCATAACTGATGCCTTAGCGCAAGTGCGCTACCCAGGCAACGGAAAAAACTTGATTGAAGCGGGCATGGTTGAGGATGACCTACGCATCGATGGCATGCACGTTTCATTTTCGTTGATATTTGAAAAATCAACTGACCCCTTCATGAAGTCGGTTGTAAAATCGGCCGAAGCAGCTATTCACACTTATGTGGACAAAGGTGTTGAGGTAGAAATTAAAACAAAAACTACGCAAGCAGCACGTCCTGAACCAGGTAAAATGTTGCCACAAGTGAAGAATGTGATAGCCGTAAGTTCAGGCAAAGGCGGTGTAGGCAAGAGCACCGTGGCTGCTAACTTAGCAGTTTCATTGGCCAAGTTAGGCTACAAAGTGGGTTTGCTTGATGCCGACATATTTGGCCCTTCGGTACCCAAAATGTTCCACATGGAGGCAGAAAACATCTTTGCTGAAATGAAAGATGGTCGTCAAGTGTTGATACCAGCCCTTAAATATGGTGTGAAAATACTGAGCATTGGTTTCTTCGTCAATCCCGACACAGCCACTTTGTGGCGTGGAGGTATGGCTTCAAATGCTTTGAAACAATTAATAGCTGATGCCGATTGGGGCGAACTCGACTATTTTGTGCTCGATACGCCTCCTGGCACCTCAGACATTCACCTCACCTTGTTACAGAACCTTGCCATCACAGGTGCTGTGATAGTTTCAACACCACAAGCCGTGGCTTTGGCCGATGCGCGTAAAGGCATAGACATGTATCGCAACGAAAAGGTGAATGTGCCTATTCTCGGTTTGGTTGAAAACATGGCATGGTTCACTCCTGCCGAATTGCCCGAAAATAAATATTACTTGTTTGGCAGGGAAGGAGTAAAGCGTTTAGCTGACGAAATGCAAGTACCCCTTTTAGGTCAGATACCTATAGTACAGAGCATATGCGAGAGTGGTGATGAAGGAGAACCCGCTGCTGTAAAAGACAACACTATGACTTCATTGGCTTTCCGCTCATTGGCCGAAGCTGTGGTGCGTGAAACTGAAAAACGTAATCAAGAATTACCTGCAACGCATATTGTAGAAATGAAAAAGTAATTGAATTCTTGGTTAACAGGTTAGCAAGTTGACGGGTTTACTTGTCAACTTGTTTACTATTTCCGCTAACGTGTTATTAAATATAAAAGAACAATGCTTAAGATAGGAGATAAAGTACGCTTCCTGAACGATGTCGGAGGTGGAACTGTAACAGGTTTCCAAGGCAAAGACATAGTGTTAGTGGCCGATGCCGATGGTTTTGAAATACCCACCTTGGTGAGTGAAGTAGTGGCCGTTGAGACCGATGATTATAACATTGCCAAAGTGGTGGCGGGGCAGAAGAAAAAGAAAAAAGATGATGGCCCCATGCCCACATCTGTAAAAAAAGCACTAGCTGTGACCGATGATGAGGAGGAGGAAGAAACCGACGTGGCTGATAAGGAAATCACTTATCGCCCCATGGCACAAGAGCGTCGTGGTGCAAATGAGCTAAACCTGTTTCTTGCCTTTGTGCCGCAAAACGAAAAAGCACTGAGCGAAACGGCTTTCGATGTTTATTTGGTAAACGATTGCAACTACTACTTTCACTATAGCCTATTCACCTATGAGGGGCGTTCGTGCCATTTACGTCACGAGGGCGAAATAGATCCCAACACAAAGGTCCTGCTTGAAGAGTTGCAGCGAGGCAGAGTGGAAGAATGGCAGCGCATCACCCTTCAAACCTTAGCCTTTAAGCGCGATAAGGCATTTTTGCCCAAGCCAGCTTTCAGTGTGAATGTGCGAGTAGACGGCACAAAGTTTTATAAGTTGCACACATTCCATGCCACCGACTTCTTTCATCACCCAGCTTTGGTGTACGACATTGTGAAGAATGATCATGCTGCGCGTTCCATGTTTGTTGATGCTGATGAATTGCAAGAGGCCATGCAAACACCTGAAGAGCAGGTAAACCCCAAGGTGATGCGTGTGAGTGCAGCTGAAAAACGTGCATTGCAAAAGCAAGATCGCAATGCCATTATTGAGGTAGATTTGCATGCTGATGAGTTACTTGACACGCTGGCAGGATTAGAGTCAAAAGATATTTTACAATATCAGCTAAAGGTGTTCCGCGAAACGCTCAATGAGCACTTAAAGGATCGTGGACGTCGCATAGTGTTTATACATGGCAAGGGTGAAGGTGTGCTTCGCAATGCCATATTAAAGGAACTGCGCACACACTTCAAGCAATGCCGTTACCAAGATGCATCATTCCGCGAATATGGTTATGGTGCAACTATGGTTACTATTTAAGAGCCTGTGGCGTAATTCTTGGTTGACGGATTAACGGATTAACAAGTTGACAGGTTAACGGGTTGACAGGTTAACGGGTTGACAGGTTAACGGGTTGACAGGTAAGTATGTAATGGTAAAAGATAACTTGACCTATTTTAAATTAAGTAGGTACTACGTGCTCTAAAGGTGTTGAGCACATGCTCAACACTTATGCATATTAGTAATACGATTCGTCCAACCATTGGTTGGACGATTTTTAGTACTAATTGCAAATGGCATTGAGTATAGTACTCTCCATCGTCCAACCATATGGTTGGACGATGGAGAGTACTAATATACTTCGTTCTTTAGCATCACATTAGTGACAAAGTTAAGTATCTGCATTGTGCTTAGAGTACAATTGCAGTAAGTAGATGTACTGATTTAGCAAGGGCTGAAGACCGTCTTTACTCAATCAGGGGCTTTCTTTAGAGAAAAATTAAGTAGGTATTAAGCGAGCATGTCTTTTTGTCTTTTTTGAAACCTTCACTCAGTCACATAGCCTACTATGCTCCTTCGCTCAGGTTTCAAAAACGCCTAAAAATACATGCAAAAATTGCTCAACTTATTCTTTTACCATTACTTAAGGGTGAAAATAGATGTGAAGCAGAACACCCCCACACAACAGAAGTTATGACTGACTATCCTCCCACTCTTTCCACTGCCGCATAGCCTCTTGCCAATCGGAACCTTGCGCAGGCTCACTTGCAACAGTTTGTTGAGCAGCATCACGTTCACGATCGCGTGCTCGTTTAGCCTTCATGCTCTCAATGGTTGCATCATCTAATATCACGATGGCTCTACGATGCAAAGCCTCATCTAATTCATTAGGACCAAAAGCCTGTCCTGGCTCATTAAAATCAGATATATTAAACTCATACACCGTACGTAACTCATGGCGTATTTGTTTTTGTCCCAATCGGTTCGCCTTATTTTTCATAGCCAATAGTCGGCGAATGGCTTTTATCTCTGTTTCAGAATACTTATTTCTACCCATATTTTTCTATACAATGGAGTATGGTATTTATTTTGAGCACCCATTTAAGGGCATAAACACTACCACCCTAACTCTGTTACAAAATGCTCAGCCTCATGCAATGTGTTCAACTTTCCCACATCGAGCAAATGCAAGTTGTGTTGCAAACATCCTCTTATGTCAGCCTTGGCACATATTTGCAAATAAAAGTCCATAATAGGGAATGCTTGAGGCCATTCTGCCATTAAGCTGAATAACCGCGGAGAGAATATATGTATGCCCGAAAAAGCATAGCGATGTAATTTTTCGGGTTGAATGTCAGCAAAAGGACTGCGTACCTCGCCCGTTGCAAGGTTTGTCCATCCTCGCAGGCGCATATCATCATCGAAGAGCAGGTAGCGTTGCGTTGCGCGTTCGCTCACCATTAAGGTAGCATCTGCGGTGGTATTCTGTTCATAAAACTGACGTATGGGCGCATTACTTAATATGTCAACGTTATGAATTAATATAGGAGTGGCATCATTGGTAAAGAGGTGAGCTGCCTGGCGCAAGCCTCCCCCCGTGTTGAGTAGCATATCACTTTCATTTGATATACGTACGGCTATTGGCCACTCATTCGACTCAATATAATCAATAATTTGTTGTGCAAAATGGTGCACATTAACCACCACCTCAGTAGCGCCTTGCTTTATCAAGTGCTGCAATACAATATCTATAAGAGGACGTCCACCCACAGGCACCATGGCCTTTGGCATCGTGTCGGTTAGCGGACGTAAGCGAGTACCTAAGCCCGCTGCAAACAACATTACTTTCAAGTCTTTGTTTTTTTAAATTATATGACAGATTTGCTCACAAAGGAGACTATTAACATGAAAATTCGGATTTAGAAAAGATATTTTGGTGTCTTTGTGTACCCTTGAGTCTAATTAGATGGGTACACACTATTCACGCCACTTCTTTTCTAAATCCGAATTTTATGTCTTTTTTTATTTATACCTACTGTATATCACCTGCATTTGTAAAGGATGATCTTTACCACCCTCTAACTGCACAGAGGTTAATCCTAACTGGCTTTTTACGCTACGCAGCACCGAGGTGGTTGTACCATAAGTGCTTGTGGTTTGCGTGTAAACAGCATCAACAGGCACAAGCACCAACTTGTTCCAGTCAGGATGCTGCGCAGCCCACGTTGCATACTTAGCACGTCGGCTTTGCACACTCTCGCCCTTCACCACGTTAACCATTGAATCGCGTTCAGCCTTTATGTAACTAATTAATGGAGCCACATTTGAAAAAGCGTAATAGTTTTTACTTGAAGTAGTCATACTACTCAAGAACGAAGTTTTGCTATCGGGCATTTGGTTCTTTTCGAAAAAAGTTTGCACATCAGCCTTGCGAAGCAACAACAACTGACCTGGTACGGGAAGCGTGTTAGACGATTGCTCACCATCAACAACCTTACGACGAATAATGAGCTGCGCCATGTTGATACTATCGTTATAGAACTTACCATCTAAGTTTTCGCCATCAATCATTTCGTCAATGGGCAACGTTAGTTCTGTAAAATAACTTGCAGGCGATTTAACATAAGTATAACTTAGTTTGTGCAAAGAGTCGGTGGTTAGCCCCCCAGGATAAGTATTATTGGTGTGAGTTGTCTGCAGCACCTCTTCAGTAGCACCAAAGCGTTCAGCACCATCAACTATTGTGTCATTGCCTTCAGTTGTTTTACTATGATAGCTAAAGTAAACGTTCATGCCCATCATGGCAGCCTTTACCATTACATCCTTACCACCTGCATTTTTAAAGCTAAAGCCAGCACACACATTATGAATGAATGTTGACGAATTGGCAAAGTTGGCTGGGTTGTCATAATAAGCCTGCATCAACTTGGTGCCATACGAAGTAGGCAATTTCACCACAATTTGGCGATAATACGACTTGCCATTGGTTTCATTATCGGGGCGAGTTAAATCTTTAACCGTGTAGCTAAGTGTTTTGTTTACACCACCCGCCTTTATATAATCGTCGGGATTAAGATTGGTGTAATACTTGGCGTTCTCATCCAAAGCCTTTGCACAATCAAGTTCATCAACGCGCAACTTCATGGTAGTTAACGAATCGCCATAAAAACTATCAAGATAGATGCGGATGTCGCAAGAGTCGGCCTTTACCTTACCACTTTCATCTACCACCAACAAATCTTTCTTGGGAAGTCGAAAATCGTTGGGCAAATGAAACTGTGCCAAAAAACCTGAGGTGGTTTGTATATTGGTTTCAGGGTCAATAATACTACCTAAATAACAAGCATTTGTGTTGGCCACCACTTTTTCAACCTGCATGGTTTGACTATTTATGTTGTAAACAGTATCAACAGCCGTTACCCCGTCTTGATCAGGCATAACGTTATTACCAATCATTGACGTATCATCATCACAGGCAGCAAAGGCAAATGCCCCAAGCAAAATGGCTAATGCGGTCTTCTTCATAACTATTGTTTGATTTCTATAAAAGAAGAATAAAGCCCATGCGCTTCAGCGTTTTCTTAAGCAAACTGAATTAACATGGACTCTAAATATATTACGTAGAACAAATAGAGTAATTACTCTTCTTCGGTGCCAACTAACTGATCAATGAAAGCTTTGTAAGCCGCAGCCTTTTCATCATCAGCAGGAGCAGCCAACACTGGTATGTTCAAGCTCTTGGCATATTCCAGCAATTCGGGATGTACGCCAGTTTCACCTTCAATAACACCATCGCTAAAAGCAACAGCCAATCGGCCCAACCCATCAGCTTGAGTTAAATCGACCCCTGCTTGCTTTACGGCTTCGGCATTGGCATTGCGATGTTCTAAGCACTCAGCAAAACGATCAGTAAGCGTAGCATTAGGCATTTCGCCATACAAAGAGCTTATTACTTTAGCTTGTGCAAAAGGCGGTTCCTCACGATAAGCCGTTTTTATATAAAAAGGAACAACAGCTGAAATCCACCCTTGGCAATAAATTACATCAGGACACCAACGCAGCTTTTTCACAGTTTCAAGTACGCCACGTGCATAGAACACGGCACGTTCTATATTGTCAGCATACTCTTTACCCTCCTCATCGGCAAACATAGCACGCTTATGGAAGTAATCATCATTGTCGATAAAGTACACTTGCATACGAGCGGCTTGAATAGAGGCCACCTTAATAATAAGCGGATGATCAGTATCGTCGATAATGATGTTCATACCCGAAAGACGAATTACCTCATGCAACTGGTTACGACGTTCATTGATAATGCCCCATCGTGGCATAAACGTACGTATTTCGCAGTCTTTCTCTTGCAAAGCTTGCGGCAATTGACGCCCATCAAGAGCCATTGCACTCTCGGGCACATAAGGAATCATCTCCTGCGTAATGAACAATACTTTCTTCTTTGACTTCATTTATCTTGTCTTGATTTTATTATAAGCGCCCCATTGCAAACATTGTGTTTACACAGTACCTTTTCAATACTGTCATTTTTGCATAGATACACTTATTCATGTGCTGCAAAGTTAGCAATTTTTTCTGATAAACACCGCATTGCGCTATCGTTTTCACGCACTATGTGTTAAATATATCACAATAGAGCAACAAAATAGGGCTTATTTGATAATAAATGTGTTATTTTGCACTTTCAAAAACGAATAGGGATTGTAAACAAAAAGCAATTATTGGCTTTTGCGAAAATCCATAATGGGTCATAGAGCTACGACCTACACAAAAAAGTTACAAACAACGACAATGAAAGTCTTCAACACAAAAAACGACCTTGAAGCCGCACTTAGCGCAGTACGTGCCGAAGGTAAGAAGATTGGTTTAGTACCCACCATGGGTGCTTTGCATGCTGGTCATGCTTCACTGGTTAAACGATCTGTAAGCGAAAATGACATTACTGTTGTCAGCGTTTTCGTCAACCCCACACAGTTCAACGATAAAAACGACTTAAAAAACTACCCTCGCACCCTTGATGCCGACTGTCAATTACTTGAATCATTAGGTGCCACCTATGTGTTTGCGCCAAGTGTTGAGGAGGTTTACCCCGAACCTGACACTCGTAGTTTTTCATATCCTCCCATCGATACCGTAATGGAAGGCCCTCGCCGCCCTGGCCACTTTAATGGTGTATGCCAAATCGTTAGCAAACTATTTTATATGGTGCAACCTGACCGCGCCTACTTTGGCGAGAAAGATTTTCAGCAAATAGCTGTTATACGGGCTATGGTTAAGGACTTGAAGTTACCTATCGAAATTTGCCCCTGCCCCATTGTGCGCGAAGAGAGTGGTTTGGCTCTCAGTTCGCGTAACGCCTTGCTGAGCGAGAGCGAAAAGCGTACAGCTGTTTGCATTTCGCAAGCACTTAAGACGAGTGTTGAATTTGCCAAATCACACTCTGTTAAAGAAACACATGACTTGGTGGTAGGTGCTCTAAATGCTACTAACGGACTTGAAGTTGAATACTTTGAAATTGTTAATGGCATTACCTTACAGCCTGTTGCCTCATGGGACGATGCGGCTTACATCGTAGGTTGCATTACCGTTTATTGTGGCAAACGCCCTGTTCGACTGATTGATAACATCAAATACAAAGCTGAATAATGTTACTTACTCTGCTTAAATCGAAAATTCATTGTGCCATCGTTACCGAGGCTAACTTGCATTACATGGGCAGCATTACTATTGATGAGGACTTAATGGATGCTTGTGGCATGTTGGCGGGTGAACAAGTGCAAGTAGTTAACAACATGAATGGTGAGCGTGTGGTAACCTACATTATTGCTGGACCAAGGGGTTCAGGGTGCATTTGCTTGAATGGAGCTGCTGCACGCCTATTTCAAGTAGGCGACGAGGTTATCATTATGGCTTATGCACAAATGTCGCCCGATGAAGCACGCAGCTTTAAGCCTCAGGTTATTTTCCCCGAAGGGGAGCATAATCAATTAGCATAGCCTTACTGCAAAAAAAGAATACAAAAACGACCTTCAGCGGTAGATAATGATCGGATTTCATAAATGCGATGATTATCTGCCGCTGAAGGTTTTTACATGTAAGTAGGGCTATTCAGAAAATATATAACTAATTGATTTTCAATGTAAAAATTGTTTAAGTATTCAAAGTATTATAAATCTTTAATCGGAACTAAATATGAAGGTAAATGCCCAGATTTAAATATTGATAGAAAGTGGTATGAGCATGAGGGGTTTGTTTCTCTGAATCCAAAGAACACGTTTAGAAATATGCTAAATGATGGTTTTGCGCAAAGTGATAGAATTATCATAGATAAGCCTAATTTAACTGAAGCGTTTATGAAGAAAGGAATATATAACAGAATTACTAATGGTGCTGAAATCGAGGAGGTTTGGATAAGGGATGGTAAACACATATATCCCTTATATATAAAGTCAGAGGGATAGCAAAATGCCACCCCTCCTTCTGTCGAGGAATCGGTAGTCATTAGCTACGGAATCCTCATTGCAAAGGTATAGAAATTCGCCATACCTCGCAAGTTTTTATTTGATGAGCATTCCTTGCAAATACAATAAGCATTGCAAGGAATGCTTTTGTGTGTTTCACACCTCAATTTTCCAAAGAAATTTAAATTTTCCTCTTATTGACATTAGAATTACATTAGGTTTGCAAGAAATTTTAGGCTTATTAGTCAAAACAGGTGCTAACTAAATTCTCTATTATTGACTATAACCCATCATTTACGGATGACCAATGGCTTTGCACGCTGAACAAAGAGCCTAAGACTTATCATTTCATTACGACTTATAAAGATAATCCATTCTTGGAGCAAAAGGTTATTGATGAAATTGAAAGCCTTAAAGACAAAAATTCTTCGCTGTGGCGCATCTATGGTCTTGGCCTGCAA
This sequence comes from uncultured Prevotella sp., assembly GCA_900546605.1. Taxonomy (GTDB): domain Bacteria; phylum Bacteroidota; class Bacteroidia; order Bacteroidales; family Bacteroidaceae; genus Alloprevotella. Next base: position 3,237 of record URDV01000006.1, on the reverse strand, counting down.
GCTATGGTAGAGGGACTTATTTTCGAGAAAATTGCAAACGTTGGAGCGATGAACCATTTGTACTGGGCATTCGTATTCATCTGTCGGGCAATCACCCTGAGGAGGACATATGTGATGAGCTTGCAGGTGATTACCCAAAAGATTTTATGTGGTGCGGATGGCATCCTCGCTGCCGATGTTCTATGTCTTCAATCCTCATGGATAGGAATAGCGAAGAATGGAAGCATTTGCACTCTCTGCCAGAGAATGAATACAAGGCTTATCAATCACCCAATGCAGTAAGGAACATTCCCGAGAAGTTTTCTAAATGGTGCGAGCGCAATGCTAAGAAATTGGACTTGGCGCGCAATAACGGAAAGCTGCCTTACTTTGTAAGGGATAATATGAAGGCTGTTGGTGATTTGCTTGGGTGGAATGAGGACTCCATTCTGACAAAAGAGATAACTGAAGTATGCAAGATGGCGCATGCAGCTGGCAAAGAAGTTCAAAGTACAGCGAAATCAATCGCACAAAAGTACGGAGCTAAATGTACACCGATAAACTTTAAGAGCGAGGAATCTATAAAAAGAAAAGTCCTCTTGGAAAGGCAAGAAGTTCCTATGTTTTCGCCAAAGAATTTGAAAGATACAGTACGAACAACAATAGTTGCTGACAATAAGAATATTGAATTTATAATCAGCGACTTGATTAAGCATAAATCCTTTGTGCGACTAAAGGAGCAGAAAACATCATTAGGCTATGTTGGTAATATAGTCAATCTAATAACAAATAATGGGCTTATAGCAGAGATTCAAATAATCACGCCTTATATGATTTATGCTAAAGAATCTCCCAAAATTGCAAAGCAAATTTTGGGAGAAAGTATGTGGAATAAGATAATGTAAAAAAAGAATTAGAAGGTGGGCTCGGACATAAATTTTATGAACAATGGAGATTGTTAAATCCGAAAAGTAAAGAAGCTATCGAAATAGCAAAGAAAAGTGTTGATTACTACAGACGCTTTAAAAATTAACTAATTTCCGATATTTACCAGTACGCGGATTCCAATCCCATGTTATACCGAAATTGTCATACTCTTCTTTTGTGATTGGTTCAAGAAAATTCTCCATACTGAAACTTGGGATACCCCATGCTTCTCTTTCATCTTTACCAGCTTTACGTTCTATAAGGTACTCAATATGTTTTATATAACGTTGGCCATTGTCATCTTCACGTACAACGGCATCAGCTTCATAATTAGAAAAGTATTTCATTGATTTATAGAATAAGAAAAGATTTCCATGGTCAGCCACTCGCATCCCACTGTCTTGTTTCATGCACCATCCTAAAAGGAAAGCCTTGTCCGCTGTTGGAAATCTTAGTTGTTAACGATACCGCAAAGATATGGAAATTCACCATACCTCGCAAGTTTTTATGATTCTTTTTTGATGAGCTTTCCTTGCAAATGCGACAGGCGTTGCAAGGAATGCTTTTGTGTGTTTTACGACTCAATTTTCCAAAGAAATTTAAATTTCCCTCTTATTGACATTAGAAATACATCAGGTTTGCAAGAAATTTTATGACCATTTCTAAATGTGTAGTAATACAATATAGGTTCAAGTTTTCCGCTAACTATAGACCAAAACGCAATCCTTATCTCGAACTCGCGTTTTATTTTCGGATTTAGCAAGCGTTCGAACTCATACCATGTATCGGGTGCTTAACGCAAAACATACTTCGACATTATGTCATATTTGAAGTTTCTCGTTTACTCTTTATGCGCTTGGCACATAATGAAAAGGGCTATGCCAGCTTGTGCTTAAAGATATATGTCGAAGACATGTTTTTTTGTGCTAAGCACTTGGCATGTTCAAATTAAAGAGCACACTCCCCACCACCTATAACGCAAGGGCGTAATCACTTCAAATAGCTGATGAACCACATTTATTCATTCAAACGAGCTTAACAGATGCCCTTTTTGCTTTGCTATTTCACAAAAAATTACGAAATTAGCAACGATAAATCATTATACTTTACAAGTTGCAAAGTGTATAATTCAAAATTACACTAAAACGAATATTATGTCAGCTGACAATCAAATTGACACACAAACGGTTGCAGTACCCATAGGATACGAAGAGGAAGAAATGGCCACTAACTCAAGCCGTGCCTATACTAACGTAAAAGGCAAGAACAAGCATCTACGCAAATTGGGCATATGGATATCGAAACATCTGAGCCAAAAGCAATTTATTTTAATATTAGCCTTTTTGGTAGGTTTAGGTTCAGCCGTTGCAGCCCAAGTGCTAAAGTTGCTTATTCATGAAATTGAACACATGCTCACATCGCAATTCGATGTAACAAAAGCCAACTGGTTGTTTCTTATTTACCCCGTAATAGGCATCTACATCACAGCCCTTTTCATAAAATATGTGGTGCGCGACGACATAGGCCATGGTGTTACAAAAATACTTTATGCCTTGTCACGTAAACAAGGCAACATTCGAAAACACAACTGTTGGTCAAGTGTAGTAGCTTCAGCCCTTACCATTGGCTTTGGTGGTTCAGTTGGTGCCGAATCGCCTATTGTGTTAACAGGTTCGGCCATAGGTAGCCGTTTAGGACAGCTATTTCAGCTCGACCATAAAACCATGATGTTGCTCATAGGTTGCGGTGCTTCAGGAGCCGTTGCAGGTATTTTCAAAGCACCCATTGCAGGTCTTATGTTTACGCTTGAAGTGTTAATGGTCGACCTCACCATGGCCTCGCTCCTACCCTTATTGGTGAGTTGCCTTACTGCCACTTGCATCACTTATGCTTGGACTGGCATGAGCCCTATGTTCAACTTTACGATGAATAGCCCGTTTGTTGTAAACCGCGTACCCACGGCCGTTATGTTGGGCATTAGTTGTGGTTTCATTTCGCTTTACTTTACACGTGTTATGAACTGGTTTGAGCAAGTGTTTGGCCGGCTAAACAATATGTACAAAAAGTTAGCTTTAGGTGGTGTGGTATTAGCCTTGCTCATTTACTTTTTTCCTCCACTTTATGGTGAAGGTTACAACACCATATCAATATTGCTCAATAGCCAATCGGAGGCCGAAGCCAACCATGTGCTTAACAATTCACTCTTTTACGGACATCCCGAATACTTGCTCCTTTATTTAGGACTTATCATCGTGTTTAAGGTGTTTGCCACAACAGCTACCAATGGTGGTGGTGGATGCGGTGGTACATTTGCACCAAGTTTGTTTTTGG